>NZ_JBWQXL010000017.1:0-137730 GCF_056620565.1 Nostoc sp. LEGE 12454 | reverse complement strand
CTCGCCAACGCAAACATCGCCTTCACCATGATCCAATTACCGCAATACAAGGTTTGGTCAATCAACATACAGAAATTCTCTCTGTGCTTGAGTCTCAAGCCCTAAAATACCAATTAGATAGCTAGGGTCCTGCTTGGAATTGTTGCTGCACAAAGTTTAGTGCTAGTGGATCGGCATCCACCAAAAAGCCATAGGGCGTATCAAGAAACAGCCTAGCGGCTGAACATTCGATGTGAGACAGCAGTGGTAATTCTTCAGCGCGAGCAGAGCGGATGTGATAGCCCGATTCAAGAGGCATTATAGGCAATTTGCAAATATGATTCCGATCGCGTCTGATGTTCACTGAAAGTTTTACCTTGTCGTTCGCGTAGCGTTGCCTTTGGCAAATCGCGGGTAAATCGTTGCCATCCCTTGCGGTTCATGCACATACTTACCCGCCTGTGAAGGTTGATAAATCTCATTATACAGACATAAGCTGCCAGGATTTTTGGCAACAAACTGCATCATCTGTTGATGCGATTTACCTTTAAAGAATTGTTTGAGGCTACTTTCTGATCGATATCTTGCTGTCATTGTTGATAATGAAGCTTTCAGAATGGGTAGCGCAAATCATCATGCCGTTGGTGCTGCCGATTTGCGATCGACTGGAGCCAACCAACTCCATCGAACCGATCGGCAACAATCGAGACTGCGCTTTAGGTAAGTTCTCACCTTCTCGACTCCAGAGCAGTTCAACAAATTGCGATCGCGGCGATCGCGGTTGGTAAGTCTGGTAAATCATCTGGTTTTGCCAGTCAATTAACACTAACAGATCATCTTTAGGCTACCGCCGAAACCGATAATTTGATATTCGAGTAGAATAGGTGCGCGAGGCAATTGAATTTATATCAACTAGTGCAGTCAAGGTCAAGCAAAAGGTGGTGATTATCCACGAAGCAGATATGCTCAACCCTACTGCCGCCAACAAACTTCTCAAGACGCTGGAAGAACCGAAAACTGGAACATTTATCCCGATCTCGTCCAGAGGTGTAGATAATACAGTTAAATTGTAGACAATTGATGGTAAATTATTGCAAACATTCAAAGGTCATACAGATGGAAATTGCGGAGTAGCGTTTAGTCATGACGGCAAAATATTGGCTTCTGGGAGTCTAGATGCTAGTGTCAAGCTTTGGAAACTGAATGGTACAGAACTAACAACTCTCACCGGACATCGCGCTGCCATTAACCTATGACATGATTAAAAAAGAAAAAGCTCATGAGAAAGAAAACTTGCCATCTCCAATAACTATACCAGTAGTTGGCAGCTTTTCTATAAATAACCTCTAAACAATCTGTTAAAAACATTTATGTCAATTCACTTATGACTAATAGCATTGATTTAACAGGAATTACCTTACCTAATGCCATCAAATTAAAACTTGGATTTTCAGATGATGTAAATTTAGTCTCTTCAAGTTCAGGAATTTATTTAGATTTTGACAAGGATTTACAGTTAAATTTAGACAAAATTTTTAGTATTCGTAGTACAGTTCCATACATGAATGTGGCGCTCGATAGAATTATTGTTGAAGTATTTGACAAACCTAAAATTAGAATATCTGCACCAAAATATAAAATTTATAAAACTTCTCAAGAAGTTGAACTCAGCTTTAAAGGATTACTAAATAACCAAGGTATTGAGTTATTGTTTGGCAAACAAACCACATTAAAATATAAATTAAATGAAGATTTTATTTTTAGCAAGCTAGATAGTAAACTTCCTATTATCAACGATTTAAAATTAAGCAACCCAGAGCTAATTATCACTGATACTGAATATAATGTTATACATTCAAAATTAGGTTGCATTAACCTAAATAGAGGATTCAACTTTATTGGAAATATTGATTTCAATAATCTCCAGACAAATTTCAGCAGTTTTATTCATCGAAGGCTAGGAATTGGGTGCCTAGTAGCGATAATTAACTTTAATCCGGCAGGACAGGTTAGCTTAACAGGTAATATTGCAGGCGATATTCAGCTATTTTCCCAGCAACAATTTAGGGCTACTTTTAATAACTTGCTCATAGGGTTAAATATTGGTGCTGATTTAGAGCCAAACTTTGGATTAACTGGAAATTTAATTCTTCAAGGCTACGATCCCACCCAAGAGAAAGAACCTAAGTTATTTCTCTCTGGTAGTCTCTCTCTCGAACCCGAATCTTTAACAGCATACTTTTGTCAACAAGGTGAAACATCTTGGTGTAATCCCTATGGATTGGTAGGAACTGAACTTCGCAATATCAGGTTTCAAGGAGGTGGAACGTATTTACCTCCTTACTTCGATAACTTTGGCTTTATTGGTGATTTGAAATGGGAAAAAACAGACCTTGAGGTAGCTTTTCTGATGGACACTAACGATCCTGAAAGATTAGCTTTAATTTTAAATCCCAAGCAAGCGATTAGCTTAATAGATTTGTGGCGGGGGCCAGTCACTTCCTTTCTTAGCAAACAAGTAGGTTATTCAACCGATTTAGTTAACAAAGCACTAGGGGTTTTAGAAAGCTTAGTGAACTTAAACATCGAATCAATTGATGGGGATGGAGACGGAAAAATCAATCCTTTAATTAAGTATGTTCCTTTTCCGACAAGAATTGCGGCTCAAGCGATATCAGAAGGTTTAGAAATTAATGGCAAAATTAATGCTTGGGGTCATGAGGCAATCTTAATCCTTCAAGGAGATAAAACTTTTAATAATATCTCTGGTTCATTAAAAGTTCTGGAAATTGATTTAGGATTTCTGAAAATTAAGGGAACAGATGACGATAGTTTAGATTTATCTTTAAAAGTAACGCCTATTGAGCAGTATCTTCGGGGAGATGGTTATCTAGAAATTCTTGACAACGAAATTGCGAATGTTGAATTTAAAATTACCCCTACCAATACTACCTTTAAAAACTTTGACCTGAGTTTAGGCAATCTGTTGAGTATTGATGTTGATTCCCTGAGTATCGATATAAAATCTGGTAGCGGTAGTGGTTTAGGAACAATTTCAGTTTTTGGGAATACTTTAGCAGGCATTATGTTTGATGTTACTCAAAATAGTGTCAATCTGAGGAATGTTCGCCTGAGTTTAGCAGGTTTCTTGACTTTGACTATTCCGAACCTTACAGTTAATTTGAAGAATCAAAGCGCAACAGGAACAGCAAATATTATTGCTTTTAATCAATCTTTGGGTAGCGGCACTTTATCATTTAACACTCAGAACGTTTCAATTAATAATGTAGCTCTTAATTTAGGCAATGTTATAAAGCTCAATGTTCCTAGTTTTAAGCTTGATTTAACTAATAAAAAAGTTTTTGGTTTAGGTGATATTACTCTTTTAGGCAAACAATTCACCGCGTTAGGTATTAGCCTGAACGAGAGCGGATTTCAAGCTACAAGTAATTTCAATTTTGGCATTTTAGCTTTCAACGGCGCTACAGTCACTCTCAGCAAAGGAACTAATGGTAATATCAATAATTCTGCCAGTATTGCAGGAAATCTCAAGTTTTTAGGCTACACCTTTGCCAATATCACGGCTAGTGTAAATAGCAGCAAATTAATTGTATCGGGTAGTTTTAATTTTGGTGGTATTTTAATACTTAAAGGAGCAAATAATCGAAGGAATGCAACAATAACGCTTAACAGAGCAAAAAACGGACTGGACAATTGGGTTAGTATTATAGGTAGCTTTTATCTGTTGAGTCAAGAGTTAACATCACTTACTATCCACCATAACAATAGTACTTTAAAAATTTTAGGTATGCACATTATCAGAAAGCCCAACCATTCAAAAGAAATACATAAGTTTAGTAGCGATGTCTACGACGGGCTACGCCTACGCAGACATCGCTACTAATTTCGGGATTGCGTAAGCACCAGGTAAGCGCCAATTGCCTCAAGCTCAAACCTTCTTGCTCGGCAATGGGCAATAGCCGCTGCACCTTGAGCAACTGCTGCTGATCTAGTTCCCCATTGTTTAAAAACATATTTTGTTTCGGGTCACTTGCCCGTGAACCTTGGGGTAATGATTGGCCGGGTTTGTATTTACCAGTCAGCAGGCCTTGCGCTAAGGGTGAGTAATTGATTATGCCAATCCCTTCTCGACGGCATAGGGGTAACACTTCTTTTTCGCTCGTGCGATCAAGTATGTTGTAGCGAGGCTAATTGGATACGATCAGATCGCGATCGCATCAACATTAATTCTTTAAGCCACTTTAGAAAACGTTAATGCTTAATTTCTCTTTCATCAGGAAGAAACACCAGTTCATCAATAGGTGAACTTATAATAAAACTCCTAAAGCGTAGGTGTAGGAAGACGCTCAAATACTCGCTATAAGCGAAGCCATGCCGTTGGCGGAGCCTCTCTAAGAGTTGGCTTTACGCTACGCTATCACTTGGAATGAATAAATCCTTATGCTTTTTTGACTCGGCACGCAAAACATTTAAATGCCTGCTGTCCTGAAAGATTGTCATAATATTGTTTATCTATCAAGATATTAACTGACTCATAATAGGGAGTTCCAAACTCTTCTGCCATTTTCTGCCGAGGCCCAAACCAATTAGGGACAAAAATAGTGTCTTCTCGAATTCCTGCCCAAATCAATGCAGTGCCAATGATTGAGCCTCTGGGACTTTCAACTATAATTTCATCACCATTTTTAATGCCTGCTTTTTTCGCGGCTTCCGGGTGGATTTGTACCAAGCGAATACCATTCATTTGCTTACCTGTGTAAGTCCACTGGGTTACAGAGTGGAAATGAACTACGCTTGGTCTGCCAGTCATTCCCATCAAAGGGTACTCTTTATGTACCTCACCAGAAGAGATTTTTCCTAATTTAATGTTTTGAGTCAGTGCCTGTGGATTTACAGGATTTTTTACCAACTCAGATGTGTATTCAAGTGTAGGATGCTTACCTGTTACCTCTGGATGGGTATAAAAGCTTGGTAGAGCAGAATGTCCAGCTTTAGCTAGCCGACTTTGCAATTCGGGAGTGTAAATTTCTACTTTCCCACTAGGAGTTAGGAATCGCTTACCAATATTATTAGGGTTAAGAGCTTCTGCGGCTTCATACCAAGAGGCATGATCTAGGTAAAGTGTACTCACACCAGGATGATCCACTGTTGGACAAGGCCAACGCAGAGGTTCTGTTCTTTGAGATAATCTCTGTTGGGTCATACCTCCCATTCCTGGAGTATTCGTTAGAAAAGTTGCCCACAGATGACGATAGTCTTTCCACGCCAAAGGAAAGTTGTCTCTCCAGTATTCAGGCGGATTGCGTTTGTCTAATTTAGCTGTGGCGTGTGCTAAATCAATCCAGATATGCCAATCTGGTTTGGACTCACCTACGGGAGTAACCACTTGTTCTTGCCAACGGATTGCTCGATCGTCCCGCCGCATATAAACGGTTTCCATTTCAAAACCACTGGTTACAGGCAAAATAATATCAGCATAGTACGCTGACTCTTCCATAAACAATCCAGTGTAAACATAAAATTCTAATTGGCGGTAAGCCTGTTGTACTTTAATTGTGTCTGAACAAGCCAACAAAGGATTGCCCTGAGTAACGATCGCTTTAAGTTGATAAGGTTCACCTGAAACGATCGATTCCGCAAAATAATCTGGCCCGACTGGTAGTGCAATATCTTTATTAGGTGTTTTACCAATAATCGCTGGCAAATTCAATTCCCCTGGCCAGGTATTGTGCATGAAATTGCAACCACCACCGTTTATACCAATATTTCCTGTAATTGCAGCTAGGAATGTCAAACAACGGTAAGTGTCAAAAGCCCCTAATTGATGAGAAATCCCAGCGTTGCAGAAAATAGCAGCAGGCTTAGTTTTAGCATAAGCCTCAGCTAGAAGCTTAATCTTTAATGCTGGAACATCCGTTACAATTGCAGCCCATTCTGGTGTATAACCCTTGCTTTTTAAGTGATTCTTCAGTTCATCAAAACCCAGTACCCACTCTTTTACAAAAGCAGCATCGTATAAGTTGTTAGTCACGATGTGATAGAGCATTGCCAAAACCAAAGCCAAGTCAGTGTGTGGTTTCGGTGCAATCCACTCATCAGCTTGCGCTCCTGTAGGAGTCAAGCGCGGGTCGATAACTACTAATTTGGCTTTGGTCTGAACACGACTTCTGAGAAGATAGGCAAAGGTTACAGGATGGGTTTCCGCTTGATTTGTACCTAAAAACAGAAAGAATTTAGCAGATCCCAAGTCTTCTTTTTTAGTCGCATCATCGATTCCGTAACCGTTTGTAAAATTACCCAAGCCAAATGTCCAAGCCAAAGCATTGCCACCTGCATCGTTGCATACAGGCCCAACATCGGTATTATTAGGGCTGCCCAGCATACTGAAGTAGCGCCCGACCAGAGAACCTGTTCCCCGTGGCAATCTTCCAGAGGTTTTGTTCGCGATCGCTCTGGCTTCACCTGCATCCCTGAGTGCCAAAAACTTGCTAGCTATAATTGAAAGTGCTTCATCCCAAGAAATTGGCTCAAATTTAGAATCAGGTTCACCTTTGTTTCCACCAACCCGCTTCATTGGGCTTTTCAAGCGAAAACGATTGTAAACTAGCTGGGTCATCATTGGCCCCTTAATACAAAAGCCACCAGCCTGTACTGGGTCATTGGGTTCACCTAAAACATCTATAATCCGCCCGTCTTTAAGATGAACTTTCAATCGGCACAGAGAATTGCAGAATTGACAAGCACTATTTACAATCTTGTCTGGCTCTAAGGCAGCCGATTTCTGAATAAAATCAAATTCAGTACTTTGGAGAGGGATTGCCCGATCCTGTCCAGGATTTGCAGCATCTGCCACTTCTTTTTTGAGTAGCTCTGCTCCACTTACAGCAGCTGTACTAATAGCCACCCCTTGGAGAAAACCACGCCGTGAGGTCTTCTTCCTGCCTTTTGATGTCATGGAGATCCTCTCCCTACATATCGCACTGATTACAGCATTTCACAAATGGGGGCGCAATTTAACTGCATTCTAAATAGATGCTACTCAACATATTTCGCTATTTTTGAATAATCGTAATTTCTAATTGATTTAAGCGTAAATTTGAAGGCATTAGGTAAAATTTCAAGCTATCAGGTTTTATTTGTGGCTCAACTTGACAAATTTAACAGAAAAGCCCTTTCTTGAAATATCGTCCTGGCACGCCTGCTATTAGAAGTAACTAGCTACCCCTGAATCTATTACAAAAAGTTCACTATTCCCAGACGCAAGATTTCTCGCGTAAAGTCACAGGAATACCCGATAGTTGCATCGGCAAGAAACTTGCCAGCCAAACACTCTTTTGTTACCCCATAACCTCCAAGAATTTCAACTGCTGTTTGTGCGTTTTTGATTGCAACATCCACTGCAAAAGTCTTGGCGGCTGGTGCTTTGATTGTGGCGGCAAGTTGGGGAGAAGTTTCTGCTGTAACTGCTGCATCCCATACCACCAGTCGTGCAGCTTGAGTGTTAATCATCATGTCCGCTAATTTTAAAGCCACTGACTGATGTTCGATAATCGGACGACCCCAACTGACTCTTTGCTTGGCATAATTTAAAGCATACTCATAAGCAGCACGAGCCAAACCAACATAAGAAGCTGCCAGCCCAATAGCTACTTCTGGAAGTAACATCAGTAGTTTTGCCGCTCCTCCTTCAAGTCCAATCAGATTTTGTGCAGGGATTAAGACGTTATCCAGATAAATCTCAGCATGATGAGAAGCTTTCCAACCAATCATCTGTGTCTTTTTGCCAAACTTAATCCCTGGTGTCTCTGTTGGAACGTAGAAGATAGACAAACTTTCGTGCAATGGTTTATCCATCGCTGTACGGGCAATGATGAAGTAGCTATCCGCAATCCCAGCATTTGTAACTAACAAGGATTTTGTTCCATTGAGAATGTATCCATTGCCCTCGCGTGCTGCAAAGGTCTTCATCCCAATATTCGAGTCTGGCAAGGGGCAGAACATATCTGAGGTGGCGACATTCGGTTCACTTTCTGCGGCACTGAATAGATGGGGTTTTCCAGAATTGACAAAAGATAGTATTCGTTTTTGCTGTTCTTGGGTTGCAGCTCTGCTGACAAACAGCGACATAGCTGCGGTGAGATTAAAGTAGCTACAAGCAATGCTGACATCAACAGCACCTATTTCTTCTAACACTACAGCCAAGTCTATGCACTTTCCACCTAAACCTCCTAACTCTTTTGGAACCATCAAGGATGTAAATCCTAATTCAGATCCCTTATAGAACACATTTTTGCAAAAATCCCAAGGTTCCATCTCTGAATTGTTAGACTCTTCAATTATCTGAACAATAGGCCCAATCTCGTTTTGAGCAAAGTCACGCGCAAGAGACTGCAACATCTCCTGTTCTTGAGTGAGCCTGAAGTCAATCATTTTTTATTGTCTCTTTATTTCTACAGTGCAAATATACAACTTTCTTTGATGTACTATAGCCTTATAATTAGTATCAAAATATCGATTCTGTAACCGAATTTTCCTATTTAAACTTTGTGTACAAGTAGAAAAGTCTTTGTATATAGTAGCTTTAGGATATGCACGTCTGTTTCAACAAGTAAGCACAAAAGAAAAATAAGTCAAAAAGACCTATAAAAAAATCAATTGCTATAGCTTATTAGGAGATATTTACTAAATTAGATAAGCTTATCCCCCATTTCTAGACAGGCTATAAAACTCCGATTTGATTTTTGAAAACATAATCAGACTTAAAAGCCCCTTCACCCAGTCCTTGCGCTAACGCCCACAGCAACGCCTCGGCGAGAATATCGTAGTATTCAGCCTTAACGCTTACTTATATTTTTTAAGTTAATATTACAAAAAGGGAAAAAGTATTAATTGATTTTTATACCAGTAATTCTCTGATTTTTGTCGCTTATTAAAAATTTTAATTTATCAATTTCAATCACTTCATAATTCTCTGTTATAAATATAGAGTAGATGCTAGCTATCATATCTGCCAAATCCACTTTAGATAATATCAGTAATCGCAAATTGAAAAATGATTTAGGAACAGTTTTAACAATTAAACATAATCTTCTATCATTTACGTGCCATACACCAGTAAATTTATTACCCGTGATCAATTCGCTGGGTTTAGATAAAAGAAACGTTTGAATTCTAGTTTGCTCATAAGTCATATCATCTTTAAATTCAATAGAATTTTTTTCCCAATTTGTATTAAAACGCCATTTTCCAAAAAGTAAAATTTCTATTTCTGTATCTGCCAGATTCATATTATTCATTGGCTTTCTCCGCGATTATTAAATAATGTGCAATTCACTCATGGTAAAGTTTCATGACAAGTTTGGGCACGAGTAAAAAATAAATGCATCTGCCATACTAGCCAAGATCCAACTCGCCAAGCTGCCATTGACAGGGGGGTTGTAGATGGATATGAAGGTATGTCTAATATATTTTGGTCATAATGTAACCATTTAACTGGTAAATGTCCCATTGGTGTCGTTGGGGATAATTCAAAAGTTAGTTGGTCGTAATTTAACCAGTTTCCCTCTTTTCGCCAACCCAGGCGATCGCCAAGTCTTTTTTCTGTTTCATAATCTATTTGACCGCCTATTTCGTTCCAAATACTTTGCTGAACACTAAAGCCAAAATAACCATGACTGTATTGTTGCCAAAGTCCATCGATTTTATGGAAAGCTTGACATGAAAAGTTAAGAATATCTTGTTTATAAACTTCATTCCAATCATTCTTACCCATGACTTGTAGCATTAATTTAGCTGTTTCAATATCAGCTTCTTGCCACTTGTACTGTGTAAGAAGGTTTTGCAATTTACTGTAATCAATATTCCAATTACTTTTAAATTCTGTGGTAAACTCAATATCAATATCATTATTAGGTTGCTCCGCCAATTTTGTTTTCTCGATAGAAAGTTGAGGATAAGGAGAAACAATATCTGCTTCTTCTATTCCTAGTATTTTCTTTTGAGCAACCAGTTCAGTAGACATATAATTAGATATGAGGTAAATCGCTTGATTTAAAGTTATCTCATCGTTACTTATATCAAAGTCATGAAGCTGCAAATCTAATAATTTTGACTGAAAAAAAGCATCTTGCAGTCTATCTTTTTTATCATAACTTGCCACTAATAAATTGAGGATGTCATGAGATATCGTACTAGTATCTTGTATTGTTAATAAATTAACTTGAGAATTTAGAGTACTACTTGCTAAATTTTGAATTTCTCCTACAATTGCGTAAAAATCTGCATCTACTTTTACTACATCATCTATTAAAGATTGAAACGGACTAAAGTAATCTTGTAGAGACTTTTCTAGATTAATTGCTGTTTCAGCTATTTTTGCGATTTCTTGACGAATTTTTGTAGCTCTGACTTGGTATTCATAAATTTCTTGATACACCTCTATATCTTTAAGTATTTTCTGAATAGCTTGCTTTTGATTTTTGGTATCTTCCGCTAAATTTTTAATTCCTTCGCTGAGTAGTTGTACTTTTTCTAAAATTAAAAGGTTAGTATTACTTAACAGCAAAATTGATTTTAAATTTTCTTCTTTTTCCAATTTTAACTTGTCAATTATTTGAATATTTCTATGATTTTTTATCTCTAGCTTATTTCTTTGTTCATTTACTTTTTTAATCTCAGAATATTTTTGGTTAAATAGATTTTTCCAGTCATCTATAAATTTTAATAAAAAATTTTGATAACTATTTTTATAATTTTCTAATAAATCAAGAAGTTGAATATAATCTGTAATTAATAATTTAACCTCTACTAAAGTTTCTCCTTGACTAATTTCTTTTTTCCATTTGATTATTCCCCAAAAATAAGAATGATATTTGGTACCTTCCCTAATTAAGTTTTGGCATTTTCTAATTTTTCTTTGAACTTTTTTTAATTTGGAATTTTTTAAAGTAGGAAATTTGTAATGTGTTTCATAAATTGTAATAGATTTATAAGTAACTAATTGTTTTTGCTTTTTAGTTAGCATCACTTATTTTGAAATATACAAATAGTTGCTAAACTCTTACCCATTTCAATACCTCCGGGTTTTTGTTATAGCGGTAGGCTACACCATCCTTAGTGGTAACAGACTTTTCTTGACTAGCTTTGCTTCTAATAGTACTAAGAGAATAGTCTGTTAATGTCTGAAGCTCTTTATGAGAAAGTCCTATAATTGTGGCGTAGACGCTTTGCGTCTTGTCGTTAGACATCGCTGCTGATTCTAGTTTTATTTCGAGTCCATTTTTCGGGTAAATATCTATCGTAATTTGCTCCTTTTCTACTGGTTTAATAACAATCCCTTTTTGCAATTGATAATCTGGCATAGAAACAAGTTGCCAATTAGAGCCTTGTGAAAGTTCTAATACCCATTGATGATAATTAAATAAGCTTTCTCTATGACCAACGCTAATAAAAGTTGTTTTCGTTGATTGTAACTGTTGATATAAATTACCTTCGTTATTTAAATCTAAAGCACTCGTTGCTTCATCTAAGATAGTAAAACTGGGATGTGTAATTAATAGCCGTGCAAAAGCGAGGCGTTGTTGTTCTCCTAACGACAATATATTTTCCCAAGGAACTTCCGTATCAAAGCCATTTACGCGGGTAAGTAAGTGTTGCAGGTTAACTTGTTGCAAAATGTGTTCGAGTTCTTTGTCGCTCATTTTCCTATCTGTGTGAGGATAGAGCAACTGTTCGCGCAAAGTCCCTAAAATGATATAAGGTCGTTGGGGTAAGAACAATACTTCTTTTAGGGGAGGACGCACTAGACGGCCAGTTCCTGCATTCCACAAACCAGCGATCGCTCTCAACAAAGAACTTTTACCCCTACCACTAGGGCCAACAATCAATAACCCTTCTCCAGGCTGAACAGCTAGTGACAAGTTTTCGACGATTATCTGTTCATAATTTGGCGTTTGTAAAGTGACATTCTCAAAAGCTAAACGTTCTTCTTCTAGAATTTGAATAGTACTGACGTTCTCTGGTTGTTTACTAGCAGCCTGTAGCGCATCTGAAAATTCTGCCAACCGCTTTACATAGCTAGAAAATCGTCCTGAAATTCCAAACTCGGCTATTAGTTCTCCTAGAGCATTAGAAAACATAAAGCAAGCAAAACTAGCTTGGTTAATTTGTCCATAATCAATTTTATCCTGAAGAAATAAAGGTGTAAGAATAAACATCGAGAATACGCTAATTGCAGACTGATATGCTCTGCCAAAAGCGTCTTGTCCCCTCTCTAAATTCAGCCTGCGTTCAGCAGTTTTTAAAACATTATTAAATCGGCGCTTAATTATATTTAATTCTTCATCTTCTCCCTGAAAAAAAGCGATTGATTCAGCGTGATTACGAACATGAGTTAAGCAATAGGCAAAATCTGCTTTAAATGCAAGTTCTTCTTGGTTAACTTTATTTATTCCTTGATTCAAGTAAACAGCTATTAAATTACCTACAATTGTATAAATAATTAAATAAATTGCGATTTCTGAAGAAACTATCCAGAGAATTATCAAAGAACTTCCCATTTCTAAAGATTTTTCTAGTAAAGAAGATGAGAATCTCAAGCCAATGCTAGTAATGGGTTCTATTTCTTGTGATAAGCGTTGATCTGGATTATCTATATCAGATTTAAAATTGATTTTATAATAAGCTTGATTGCTTAAATATTTTTCTAGAACATGAAAATTTAGCCATTTGTACCAGTCAAGAATTATTTTTTTTTTGATATATCTCAAAAGAGTCACTAGTAAAACCATCCCGACAATAATGAGACTGGACAGCAATAAAGTACTATTATATTTATCAAGGTTTCTCTGTTCAATAACGATATCAATTACATAGCGATTCCAGTAACTATTTGCAGCATTTGCACCGACGATTACGATTATTAATAATACTAATAGAATGAGCATTACCCATGAGCGAATCACGTCTGAAAATGCTCTTCCTTCTGCTTTTGTTGGATACCAATAAGGCCCGGCAACTACTTTCACATCCTGCCAAAATTGAATCAAGGCTGAAAAAGGATTTATTGTATTTTGCTCGCGCACAGATGGAGTTTGCATATTCTAAAAATGTAGCTGTTACTAATTACGTTAGGAATTTTGAAATGACCTTTGAGAATTAAGTTAGACTCAGAGGTCATTTTTCCTTTTAGAGAATGTCTGAAAACTTTTATGGTGTTGTATTCGATATTTATAACTCCCCCTAAATTCCCCTTTTTAAGGAGGACTTTAATTAAATGTCCTTCCTTTTTAAGGGGAGCCAGCTACGCTGTCAGCGTTAAGGCTAAGGGGGAGCAAATCGAATGCACTAGTACAGCACGGTGTAAATAAAGCAACTATTTCAAATTGTTCAAAAGCCTGTCTTCTAAGCTTTTTGATTTTTGACTTCCGCTTTGCGGTACTAGGTCAATGGTTCGTCATCAACAATTTCGACTGTTCTCGGAAAAGGGCCTTGGTCAGGCTCAGTAACAACTACTGGGCTAATATGATGTTTCAGTTTGAGTTTTAACTCATCTGAAATGGGCAATTCTTGAATTTCTTTGAGAAGAAATCTGACAGATTCAGTTTTGCTACGTTCTGTATAGACGAGCTTGAGAATGTTTTCAATTCCAAATCCCGCTATATATTCCCCTAGAACGGCTACCAGCCCAAGCAAGCCTAAACCTCCTAAGAGGCCTAAAGGCCCGCCCAGCGTTGAAAGCATAGCGACAACGGCGGCGACATTACCCCCTGATGCACCCGTTGCGATCACGAAAAGTATGCCAGGAAGACCTAAACCAGAAATTTTTTTGACGAGTTCATCCATTGTACTTACCTACAATCCTTATAAAGTGAAAACATGACTAAGAGAGTCATTACTAATTCCTTTTGTGAAGAAATTAAAAATCTTACATCTTGCACCAGCTAACTAATGCAAGATGTAAGGAATCTGATTTATCCTAACAAAAGACTACATAGGTCATCGATTTGTTGACTTTTTTGAGATATTAGTCGATGGGCTATAGCTTGTAGCTGACGAGTATTTTGGAGTTTGGTATTATCTATTTCTTCTAGTTCACTATCTAACAATGTTTGAAAGCGATAATAAAAACTTTTAGCTTCTTTTTCGGTAGGTTCAAACAACTGTTCTAATTCTCCAGCTACCACTTCACTACTACCATCAAACATAATATTTAAAAGCGGTCTTCCCCATTGCAAAAGTCCCCAATTTTTGACTTCTTTATAAGGGTAGACACTCGTCAGCGAACCTGTACCTAAAGAAACTACTAAAATATCTTCTGGGTTTAGGACTTTTTGTGCTTTTCGTTTACTACTAATTTGTGCTTCTAAAATAGCTAAATGGGCTGGATTATTAGCAAATACTCCACCATCGATTAAAGTATAGGCGATGCCGCTATTGTGGGGGTTTACAAGCCGATGAGGAGCAAAATAAGTCGGAGTGGCGCTAGTTGCTAATGCTGCATCTAAGAGCGAAAAACCCCCACATAATTTCTGAAAATTCTTAGATTCTATTTGCTGTTTTTCTATTTTGTTTGTAAAAAATATCGGAATTCGCTGCTCGATATCGTAACTCGTTACAAAAACTTCTTTAAGATTATTTTCTAAAAGGGCGTTACCAAAATATTGCCTGAAAATTTCTTCTTTGCTTTCGGAAGGATATTTGGGCTGGAGAAATATATCCTCTAATGGCCCAAGTAGTCTTTCAAACAACGGCTCATAAAATATTTCTACCCCATACTCAAGAAATAGCTGTAGGAGATCCTCAGCAGTGTATTCAGCTACTGGCAAGTTATCAGAGACATCCGAACTTAATCGTGGTTTAGTTAGCCCAAGTGCTAAAATTCCACCGCTGGAAGTGCCAGTAATTAAATCAAACAAACTGAATATAGGCTTTTGTGTCCGCCGTTCAATTTCTGATAGGAGTAATGCCGGAATAATGCCCCGAATACCGCCTCCATCAATGGAAAGTATTTTATATTTGGGACGGGCTTTTGTATTCATAGTTTCTGGCGATTCCTCCTGAGTTAATATTTGTGCTTGTTGGATATTGACGGGATCTTCAGTTTGGTCTGTTTTGGTTTCCTCGTCATCTGGACTGAGAGCGATCGCAGTTGGAATAATCTCGGATTCTTCGCTGTTTATTTCTGTCTGTTGAATTTCCTTTGGTTGGTTTTCGTCGTCGCTTACTAACGATACCGTTGCTGCTAATAAACTTGTGGTTAGTGGTGAGATATTTTCTTCAGGAATAACTGCTGTCTCAGTTTGGATCTCTTCTTGAATATCTTCTTGATTGGATAATTCTGCTGCAAATGGAACTGGATTTGATGATTGTGTTGCGAATGGAATTTCTGCTAAAGTCCAAATAGGATTACCACGAAAGTTTCCTTGATAGGATTTTCCAGTTTGGTTTTTGACAGTTGTACCTTGCCCTTCGTCTAATTTCCAGTAAGCCACTAATCCTGGTTCATCGCCGACTATTAGCCCACAACGATGAGTCTGGATTTGTGCTTGAGTACAGGGATAATTCCAAACACTAATGTTTGCTAATTGTCCTTTGAAATAAACCTGTTTGTGTAACGTTGCTCCCAGAGTTACAGAACTTGTGGCTTTGTTTAAAGATGAACCTCTAAGAGAATCGTTGTATTCACGATCGTCAAGATATATAGTTAGTTGACCACTATTAAAAACAATACCAAAAAAGTGCCATTGTTCTATAGTTAGTTCTCCTTGCCCAAAGGTTTTGATACCTTTGCTAATACTTTCATCTATGTAGACATCTAGGTTTCCTGTTTCACTGATGCCGAATTCAAAATTATCGCTGAATCTCTCTGAAGAACGGGCAAAAAATACATTGCGCGTCCCGTAACTAGTGGCTTTATTTGTTAATTCATGTGGATTTACCCATCCTGAAACCGTAAAAGCTGAACTCCCTTGAGCGAAAACGCCGCCAATATCGTTTCTGCCAAAATCTATATAATCTTTTTCCCCATCAAATTTTAAAACTGTTTGTGTATTTACTAGGTTTATCACAAGGATTTAATCTCCAAATATCAATAATTTCGTAATTTTAAATAAAAAATTGAATCTTAATAAACTTAATATTTAAATCTCAATAACACCTTTAAAAATAGAAGACAATAAAAATATACAAGGCTCAATTACCTAATTTTTATTAGTCAGTAATACTTCTGCGATCGCCTGCGAAATGGGGTAGTGTGGTGGATATATCTCCAGCCAAAAAAATTCCCCGACTGGGTTCACTTCGAGGAATACATGCCGACCATTGGGGGTGACAATAATATCTATTGCTCCATAGTTTAAGCCAAAATAAGCCATTAGTTTAAGCAGTTTTTTCTCAATATCTTCTGGCAAATCGTAGGGTTGCCAATTTTTAACTAAGGCTCTCCCCTCTTTGCGCCAGTCATAAGTAGATCCTGATAAGCTTTGAGAATCTACTGCGGCAGTAAATACGCGGTGTCCGACAATTGTTGTCCGCAACTCCAGCGCCTTGGGCACATTTTCTTGAAAGGTCATCGGACAAAAACGCAGTCCTTCCATATTCTCCAGATCGTCATCTGTAACTGGAGTGGTAAACACAACGTTTTCTCGCCCCCGATCGTCATAAATAGCAAAGGAAGAAAGCATTTTGGTAACTATACCTTGCTTACACTCTTGAGCAAATTCCTTAACTGCTTCTGGATTGTTTGAAGTCAGAGTACGTGGAGTTAGAAGACCAACTTCTCGTGCAACTTGCAATTGTAGTTGCTTATTATTAGCCCGATCCACATTGGACATCTTATCGAAGTGGAATCCCTGAAGGCTGGCAATCATACCCCTGACTGTGGCGCGACATTCGTTAATTGACGCATCTCTGTATTGCTTGTCCATTGAGTCGGGGATTTTTTGTCCGTAGCGCATTCGCCGATACCAAACTGAAGAAACCTCACTCAAATCGAGTTTCTGTTCGCCATCAGTAATCATTACCCGTTCAGTATCGCCAGAGTAAATATCTAGCTTGACTTCGGTGGGATATCTGTCTGTGTCAAACCGAAATGCTTTTGCTCCTCTAGCCTCAATTTCTTTGATGACTAGAGGAATGCTTTCGTTGTCTTTACTAAACGTGACTATTAATACGGTCATAAAAAGCATGAAGTGTGAAGTATGTAGACACCTTTTGGGTGGCTTGCCACAGGCTAATATCAAATATTAAATTTTTAATTATTCATTCTTTCTTTGAAGTAGGGCGTCTGCGATCGCACTTGCAATCGGTAAGTTTAAATCCTTTTCCAGCATTCCCCACTCCCCCACAGGGTTGATTTCCAAAAAGACGTATTCGCCTGATGGTGTGAGAATAAAATCTAAGGCTCCAAACAACAACCCAAATTTCCCCATAAAGGCTTTGAGACAACGAATTACTTCATCAGGAAGCTGGTGATGTTGCCATGCGCCAACCTCAACACCTGGTTTACGCCAATCAACTTTGGCTGCTGCATACACATCTGCATTTAGCGCCCCCACAAATACATTACCATTCACGTACACCACCCGTAATTCCTGCTGCTTTGGAATTTGCTCTTGAAAAACCATTGGGCAATAGCGCAGTGATTCGGCATCTTGTAAGTCTTCTTCCTTGACGATGCTGGTGTACAGAAAAAACGAAGAGTTAGCTTCCATACTGTGGGAAAGAGCAGTTAAGAGCTTGCTTACCATTTTGCCGTTAACTTGCTGAAAAAACTCTCGTGCTGCTTGAGCTTTGTTGGTAACAAGAGTCTGGGGAATAACAAAACCTACTTCAGACGCAATCCGCAGTTGACACAGCTTGTTACTTGCATAATCTATCCGCTCTAAATTATCTACCCACGTAGCTTCCTTCAGGCTGTCCCAAAAACCATCTAAAGTTGCAAGTGATTCTCTAACGCAAGCTTCTCGGAATTTTGGCGCTAATTCTTGACTCAGTTGTGGTTCCCAAATCCGGCGCAACCATACAGCTTGCACCTGCTCTGTGGTGATAGAGTGGTTGTTATATTCTATAGTATGGTAACTTTTAGACTTATCAAAATGTGCTGCTAATTGCACTTCTAGAGGAAACTTATCAGTATCTAGACGGAATGGTTGCACCCCTTTTTTTGATAAGGCTTCTGCCACTCTATCTATTGTGAAGAAATCACCACTGTGGGTGATTAATAAAACAACATCACGAGACAGATGCATAAATATTTTTTTATGATAATTTTAGGAGTTAGCTATTAAGTATTAGCAAACAAATTACTTTTTATAACCCAAAATTTTTACAGAATTTAGGGAGCTAGAAAAAGCAATCACCTCCATGTTATGGATAAGGTAATATGAAAGCGATCGCCTACGGCGGGCGCTCTGCGCCATCGCGTCTCTCAGAGTATTTTTCAGTTATTTGATAATTGCTACTCTATTAAATTATGATTCAGCCAATTACAAGGTATCTTTCCGATCAGAAAGGTACTTTCAGATTTGGAAGATAAATAATTTATTTATCTTCCAAATCTGAAGGAAACTTGTAAGTCCAAGGAACATCTGTTCCTTCACCTTTAGTAGCTTGCTCTTTCAAGAAACGCGCAAAAAATGGTATCGCTACGACATCCACTGTTTTGATTGTGTTTGTAGTCATAGAGTTTGCCTTCAAGTAAATTGGTTTTTCAACTACAGATATATCAGTAATTAAATATATTTTCAAGGTCAGTTAAGACAGTTAAGAAGCAATTATTCTCATATATTTAAGAAAGTTAAGAAAGTTAAGAAAGTTAAGCATACAGATAAGAAAAAATTATTCAATAATTACAAGTATTGAATAATCGATATCAAACTATAGCAATTTTATTTGATTATTGAACAAGTAGGGGTGGCTTCGCTGAGATTATCATTAGTAATTAATAATATTTTTAAACCCGCCCCTACTATTGCCAGTTTTCTTTGGTGTTAACTTATTTGATACATAATTATGTTTAACAAGCGTTGCCATGCCGTAAAGCCTTCGGCATAGCTACGCTTAAGGCGCAGCCTCTCTAAGAGTTGGCTTTACGCTGCGCTATCGCTTTTGGCATTTCCCAATAATGTGAGAAGACCGCGCTGCTTCACCAAAATCCAAGATGCGACCTAAAATTCAAAATTGTCTAACCGCTAAACTCTCAACCATTTCAATACACTTGGGTTCTTGTCATAGCGGTACGTCAAGCCGTCTCTAGTAGTGACAGAATCTCCTTTGCTTGCCTTACTTCTAATAGTGCTAATAGAATAGTTAGTTAATTCACTTATTGCCTTATGTGAAAGCCCTTCACTTGTGATTGTTTCCGTCAATATTTGTGATTGAATTTGCGGCTCATTATCAGCTCTGCTTTGAATATTTATTGTTTTTTTATTTCGATAATCTTGTACTGTCAAAAGTTGCCAACTGGAATCTTGTGAAAGTTCTAAAACCCATTGATGGTAATCAAATAGACTTTCTCTATGTCCAACACTAATAAATGTTGTTTTCGTTACTTTTAACTGCTGATATAAACTTCCTTCATTTTTCAAATCCAAGGCACTTGTTGCTTCATCTAATATTGTGAACCTGGGATGAGTAACTAATAATCGTGCGAAAGCGAGGCGTTGTTGTTCTCCTAGCGATAATATATTCTCCCAAGGAACTTCTGTATCAAAGCCTTCAATTCGACTGAGCAAGTTTTGCAGGTTTACTTGTTGCAGAACTTCTTTCAGTTGTGCGTCGCTCATCTGATGATTTGTCTTAGGATAAAGTAACTGTTCGCGCAAAGTTCCCAAGATGATGTAAGGACGTTGGGGTAAAAACAATACTTCTTCTAAGGGAGGCCGCACCAGACGACCAGTTCCCGCATTCCACAAACCAGCGATCGCTCTCAACAAAGAGCTTTTACCTCGACCACTAGGGCCGACAATCAATAAACCTTCTCCTGGTTGAACAGACAGTGACAAATCTTCAACAATCACCTGTTCATAGTTGGGCGTTTGTAAGGTAACATTCTCAAATGCAAGATGGTTTTCTTCTATTGTTTTGATGCTACTTACATTTTCTGGTTGTTTAGTTACTTCTTCTAATGCATCTGAAAAATCAGATAAGCGTTTAACGTAACTAGAAAAACGCCCGGAAGTGCCAAATTCATTAATCAATTCTGCCAAAGCATTAGCAAATAAGCTACAAGCTAAAGAAGCTTGGCTAATTTCGCCGAACCCCATCTCACCTCTAATGTCTAAAGGCCCAAATATGATAATTGGAAATATTTGGATTACAGCTTGATAACCTCTATTAAAAATGTCTTTATTTCTTTCCCACGTTACCTTACGTTTGGTAACTTTTATCAAATTATTAAATCGGCGTTGAATGATATTTGATTCTTGGTGTTCTCCTTGAAAGAAAGCTATTGACTCAGCATGAGTACGAACATGAGTCAGTGCATAACTGTAGTCAGCTTTCAATTCGAGTTCTTCTTGATTAATTTTATTAAATTCTTGAGTTATATAAATTGCAATCAAATTACCTACTAGCGTATAAACAATTAAAATAATTGCAACTTGCTGAGAAATTGACCAAAGAATTATTAAAAAAGCTATCATCTCTAGTACTTTTTCTAAGAAAGTAGCTGAAAAGTTGAGAGCACTATTAGCAATAGGTTCGATTTCTTGAGATAACCGTTGATCTGGATTATCTATATCAGATGTGAAGTTAATTTTATAATAAGCTCGGTTACTGAAATATTTTGATAAAACGTAATTATTTAGCCATTGATACCAATCTAGAGCAATTTGTTTTCTGACGAATTTAGTAAATCCTATCAAAAACGTTACTAAAACAAGGGCTATACCGTAAATCCATAATGTATTAAAAAATTTATTAAAATCCTTTTCTTTAGTGATGATATCGATTAAATCACGACTAATAAAACTATTAAAAACAGTCAGACCTACGAGAGTGATGATTAATAAGATTAGGAGAATAAGCATTCCCCATGCTTTAATCACATCTGCAAATGCTCTTTCTCCTGGCTTTGTTGGATACCAGTAAGCTCCTGCGATCGCTTTTACATCGTCCCAAAATTGAAGAAAAGCTGATAAAGCATTTGTTTGTGGTTGATTTTGAACAACTTGAGTTGCCATAAATAGAAATAAAATCAAATTTTTTGCGGGAATTAATTACTGAGTGCTGAGTTTATGACTCAGTACTCAGTACTAGGAAGCATATTTGCAATTAGATGCTGGCTTGCTCAATAAAAGCTCTTAACCGTTCGGCTAAAACCTGAACATGAGGTTGAGTCATCATCGTAGTATGGTTGCCTGGGACAAATTGGACATCCACTGGTTCGGCAGAAAACTTGTTCCAGCCCCATGCTGAATCCTGCAAAATCTCAGAAGGTAATTCACCGATAGGTTCTTCAACAGAAGTTTCACTGGAGCGTAACAGAGTAACTCGGGTGCGATAAACCTGTTGTGGTACATAATTTATAAGAGAGTTAGTTTTAAGAACTTGCACTAGATTGTTAAGCTGCGTAGTATCAGCATCGGGAGGCAGAATATCAACCATTTTTAAACGCTGTAGAACGTATTTTAGTTGCTCCTCCCAAACCAAAGATTGAAAAGTATCGTCAGAAATATCCAAGTTCTTTCCTAAGAAACGTTCTATCGATCTGGCAAACTCAGCCAGCCATCTAGCATCATCCCAATCAAAACCTATTAGCTTTTCTTGGTAAAACGGTGCTGTACTATCAAGAATGGCAACCAGAGCAACTTCATGTCCCTTATAAAGTAACTGTTGAGCCATTTCAAAGGCTATTTTCCCTCCAAAAGAATGGCCTGCTAAAAAATACGGCCCTTGTGGTTGAATATCTTGTAGTGCTTGAATGTACTGGGTAGCTATATCCTCAACTTGGGTGAAAGCAGTAAAACTATTGCCTTGGAAACTATAAAATGGTTGGTCTTGTCCCAGACAACGGGCTAAATTATACAAGTAAAAAGGAGTACCACCAGCTCCTGGAAGGCAAAACAAAGGTGGCTGAGAACCATTCGGTTGAATTGCTACCAAACAAGACTCACTAGAGTAATCCAAATCTTTTTGGACAATTGTCGCTAACTGTTCGATAGTGGGATTCTGCAAGAAGGTTGCTAAGGGAATATCTTTACCAGACTGCTGTTTAATTTGAGCCATTAAGTAGAGAGCTACAAGGGAATGACCACCGAGGTCAAAAAAGTTATCTTGTACTCCTACCTTGTCGATTTTGAGAATCTTTAACCAGAGTTGAGTTAGTTGCAGTTCTAAATGGTTACGAGGCGCAACAAATCTATCTGAATTACTGGTGCTAGGAGGTGCAGGTAAAGCACGGCGGTCTATTTTGCTGTTAGTAGTTAGTGGCAGTGCTTTTAGGAAAATAAAAGCATTGGGTATCATGTACTCTGGCAGCTTTGTTTTCAGGAATTGTCGCAGTTCTTTGTTTGTCGGTGTCACCTCTTTTTGCGGCACAATGTAGGCGACTAAGCTTTTATCGCCTGGGGTATCTTCACGGACGATGGCACAACATAGTTGCACATCGTCATGTTGGCTTAGTACTGCTTCAATCTCACCTAACTCGATCCGGAAGCCCCGAACCTTGACCTGATTATCAATGCGTCCCAGGTATTCAATGTTGCCATCCAATAAATAGCGTGCTAAATCCCCTGTTTTGTATAAGTGGGAATCTGGGTCAGCGCTAAACGGGTTCGGAATGAATTTCTCGTTGGTCAATTCTGGACGGTTAAGGTAGCCTTGTGCCAAACAGTTCCCACCAATGTGCAACTCTCCTGGCACACCTACAGGTACTGGTTGTAGGTGAGAGTCAAGAATGTATACAGTTTTGTTAATTACTGGACGACCAACAGGAACTGTGGTGAGATTGGTGTCTTCACTGAACTGGGGAGGAATTTCAAACAGGGTTGCTGTGATAGTTGCTTCTGCGGGGCCATAAGCATTGAGCAAACGAACACCAGACATTGGGAGTTTTTGCCAAAGAGCAACGTATTCGGGTAACATCGCTTCTCCACCAATAATTACAAGTCTCATTTGACTATTCTCATTTTGTACTTGTGTTGTCGCCCACTCTTGAGTCAATTGTTGCCAATAAGCTGTTGGGAGATTAACGACAGTAAGTCCAAAATCGGAAATTATTTGATGTAACTTTGTTGGAGTCCATACATCCCAACCTCGAACCAACAAGGTCGCGCCAACGGTCAGTGTAGGAAATATCTGCTCCCATGAGGGATCGAAGTTGATTGAGGTAAACTGGAGTACACGATCGCTCGGCACAAGTCCAAAAGCCTCTTGCATAATACAGCAGTGGTTAGCGATCGCACCATGTGAAATCATCACCCCTTTGGGTCTGCCTGTAGAACCAGAGGTATAAATTACATAAGCCAAGTTAGCTGCTTGTACACCAGTTATGGGATTTTCCTGGCTATGCTCAGAAATTAGATGCCACTCGGTATCCAAACAGACAACATTTGCTTGATTCTCAGGCAGTCTTTCAACAAGATGGTGCTGGGTTACTAGCACCGCAACTTGAGCATCTTCCAACATAAAACTCAAGCGGTCTTGGGGATAGTCTGGGTCAAGCGGCACACAAGCTCCACCCGCCTTGAGAATGCCAAGTAGTCCCACCAACATCTCTAATGAACGTTCCACACACAACCCAACCAGTACATCTGCTCCCACACCCAAGGAGCGCAAGTAATGCGCTAATTGATTAGCCCGACAATTCAACTGCTGGTAAGTCAGTTGTTGATTATCACATACCACTGCTACTGCATCCGGAGTACTCAAAGACTGCGCTGCAAACAACTCATGAATACACTTACTTTGAGGATAATCTGCTTGAGTATGGTTCCATTCAACTAATAACTGGTGTTGTTCTTGTTCAGAAACAAGAGAGTGCAACTCGTAGCATCCTTGTGGCTGGTTTGCCATTGCCACCAGAGCATTGAAATAGTATTCACCAATCCTATTAATTTGTTCAGGACATAACTTTAAGGCATCGTACTGAAGTCGCAATTCTACCTCAGATGACCTGGGATTAACACTAAATTGAGTGGCAAAAGTGAAATTGGTTTGTTCAAAAAACTTGACACCTAACAGTTGCAAATTATTCAGTTCCAATACCTGTTGGTAGACATGAAAATGCACAAAATTAAACGCCGTCTCAAATAAAGGCTCACCACCCAAATTTCTCTGGATTTCTGCCAGTGGATAGCGACGGTGGGGCAACATTTCTCGTTCGGCGGTAAACACTTGCCGTACTAAGTCTATCCATCTGCCCCCAGTCAATTCCACGCGCAATGGCAAACTATTGAGGAATAGTCCCAGGATTCGCTCACCATCGCTTTGTTCCGGTCGCCCGTTGGCTACTAAACCAGTTAGTACGTCTGACTGACCTCCCAGAAGACTTAACACTCGCAGATGAGCAGCCAACAGCACACTCTTGAGTGGAACTTCTGCGGATTGAGCCAGTTGTTTTAAGCTTTCAGAAATTTGAGGAGATAAAGTTACATCTTGTACGCCAACTTCTACAACATTAGTATTTGTTGGTACAGAAGACCAGCGAGGTATTTTAGTGAAAGTGCTATCATGTAACTTCTCATTCCAGTATTGCTGAGTTGACGATGAAGCGATCGCTTGTTGCTCTAAGGCGACAAAATCCCGGTATGCAATACTTAATGGTGGCGATACATAATTGGCTTGTTCGCCTAAAAGTGATAAATAACAATTAAACAACTCAGCCATCATTGAGGAAACACTCCACCCGTCCAAAATAGCGTGGTGGCAACTCAAAGTGAGATTAAATGTCTCCTGTGTACGACGATGAACAAAAAAGCGTAATAGGGGAGCATGAGTCCAATCAAAATGCCGTTTCTTTTCGGCTTCAAACCAAGCAGCTAAGGTTTCTTCTTGCTCGGAATGATTCAAGTGACACCAATCTTCCATTTGCAAGGGAAGCTCAACTTGCTGATGCACCAGTTGTAACGGAATACTGAAGTTACTCAGATCGAATGAAGTCCGCAGTACAGGATGATGATTAACTAAATCTTGGACAGCGACTTGCAAAAGTCGAACATCAAGACGGGTTTTGAGATGGAAACTGCTAATTTCGTGATATAATGCATCATCTTTTTTGTACTCACTGTGGTAGAGCATTCCCATTTGCAGCATAGCAAGGGGATAGGCATCTTCTACACCATCAGGTAAGCTTTGTTTATCTGCGATCGCAATCAGGCTAAATGGTTGAGTTGATGATAATTGTGTAAGATTCTGCTCTTGGGTTTTGAGTTCTTGAACTAGCTGGGAAATGGTTTGATGTTGGAATAGCTGTACAAGAGAGATACCTAAACCTTGTTCTTTAGCTTCAGACAACACTTGAATGCTACGGATAGAATCTCCACCCAAGGCAAAGTAGTTATCATTAATACCGACTTGCTCGACACCGAGAACCTTAGTCCAAATAGCGGCTAATATTTTCTCTTCTCTTGTGCTAGGCGCGACAAAAACATCTTCTAGTTCTGGTCTGGTGCTGTCAGGTGCAGGTAAAGCACGACGGTCTACTTTACCATTTGCTGTTAGTGGTAGGGCTTCTAATTGTACAAAAGCACTTGGAACCATGTAGCTTGGCAGTTGGTTGCTGAGGAAGCGACGTAGTTCTGCGGTTGTGAGAGATTGTTCTTTTTGCGGCACTACATAAGCAACTAAACGTTTACTTCGACTCCGCTCAGTACCAGTGTCGCCCGGTTCGTCTTCTCTCACTACCACAACGTTTTCCCACACATCTGGATGAGTTGCCAGTAATGCCTCAATTTCTCCCAACTCAATGCGGAAGCCCCGCACCTTCACTTGGTTATCTATGCGTCCTAAATACTCTAGCTCGCCATTCGGCAAATAACGTGCCTTATCCCCTGTTTTGTATAATCGCGCTTTTGGTTTATCAGTGAAGGGGTTAGAGATAAACCTTTGTTGTGTCAGTTCCAGACGATTGAGATAGCCACACGTCACTCCAGCACCACCAACGTACATCTCGCCTGGAACACCAATTGGTACTGTATGAAGATGTTCATCTAGCACATACACCTGTAAATCGGGGATTGGACGACCAATAACACTTGCTGTACTTTGCAAATCGGCTTTGCTCAGTGGGCGATAGGTAACGTGTACGGTAGTTTCTGTAATCCCGTACATATTCACTAACTGGGGTCTTGTGTCGCCATGACGCTCAAACCAAGGTTGTAAACTCAACAGTTCCAAGGCTTCGCCACCGAAAATTACTAGGCGTAAGTTCAAGTCGTCAGCAGTTGCCATTGATTGTTCGGCTTGAATTAACTGGCGGAAGGCGGAAGGTGTTTGATTGAGAACTGTGACTTTTTCTTGAGCTAATAACTGGTAGAAAGATTCAGGCGATCGCGTTACTAAATAAGGCACTACTACCAGTCGTCCACCATACAGTAATGCACCCCAAATTTCCCACACGGAGAAGTCGAAGGCGTAGGAGTGGAATAATGTCCACACATCATCTTGATTGAATTTATACCAAGCTTCTGTGGCTGCAAATAGACGAACTACATTAGAGTGATTAACTAAAGTGCCTTTCGGCTGACCTGTAGAACCTGAAGTATAAATGACATAAGCTAAGTTATCAGTTGTCAAATCACTAATGGGATTATCTTGACTTTCAGTAGATATATTTTCCCAGTTAGTATCTAAGCAGACTACACGCGCCCCATGATCTGGTAGTCCACTGACCAATTTCTCTTGACTCAACAGTACACGCACTTGTGAATCATTCAGCATATAAGCCAAGCGTTCTTGGGGATATGTTGGGTCTAAAGGTACATAAGCCCCACCAGCTTTGAGAATTGCCAAAAGT
The DNA here is from genome assembly GCF_056620565.1 of Nostoc sp. LEGE 12454. Lineage (NCBI taxonomy): Bacteria > Bacillati > Cyanobacteriota > Cyanophyceae > Nostocales > Nostocaceae > Nostoc > Nostoc sp. LEGE 12454. The sequence goes on along the minus strand of NZ_JBWQXL010000017.1, from coordinate 110,774 downwards.
CCCACCACCATTTCTATTGAGCGTTCCACACACAAACCGACCAGTACATCGGCTCCCACGCCCAAGGAGCGTAAGTAGTGGGCTAACTGGTTAGCACGACAGTTTAATTCCCAGTATGTAAGTTGTTGATTCTCATATACAACCGCTACAGCATTTGGTGTATACTCTACCTGCTCCTCAAATAACTGATGGATGCACAAATCTTGTGGATAATCGAGGCTTGTATCGTTCCACTCGACAATTAACTGCTGTTGCTCAGATGGTGTCAGTAAAGGCAATTGCGCTAGGTGCTGCTCTGGGTTAGCAATAATACCTTCAAGCAATGTTTGGAAATGACCCAACATTCGAGCGATCGTTGCATCGTCAAAGCGGCTAGTATCATAGCTAATTTTCACCAACAATTGTTCACGAGCGATCGCAACTAAAGTCAGAGGATAATTGGTTTGTTCAATGCCGTGAATATTGTCTAGGTCGAAACCATAATTGTGCGATCGCATTGTCGCATCAACAGGATAATTCTCGAAGACAACAATACTTTCGAACAAAGACATTCCCTTGGGAACTTCGCTAAAACCCTGAATATTTGCTAACGAACTATATGAGTATTGCTCAGACTCAACTTGCTGCGCCTGTAAATCTTTCAACAAATCTAGCAGTTGGGTATTTGCTGAAACTTGAACTCGCACTGGCAATGTGTTGATAAATAGCCCTACCATCGACTCAATACCAACAAGAGATGGCGGACGACCAGATACAGTCGTACCAAACACTACATCTGTTTCTTGGCTGTAGCGACACAGCAGTATTGCCCAAACTGCCTGTATTAAATTACTAATTGTCAATTGATGCTGTCGTGCAAAAGACCCAACTGCGGTTGTGACTAGTACTGTTAACTGAATTTGCTGTTCGCCATAGCTAGCGTTGCCATTTCCCTGGTTTGGCAGTAGCTTATCGACTGTTAAAGGAGTAGGAACAGTAAAACCTTGGAGTTTTTGCCTCCAGAATTTTTCAGCTAGAGCTAAATCTTGTTTCTGTAACCAAGCGATATAGTTGCGGTAGTTCGCAGCAGATTTATAGTGTAAACTTTCACCCTGAGAAATTGCTTGATAAAAATGCAGCAGGTCTTTGAAAACCAAAGGTAACGACCAGCCATCAAGCAATAAATGATGATGACTCCAAACAAACTGATAACTATCGGCACTCAACTGCATTAGATGAAAGCGCATTAGTGGTGCAACAGACAGTTGGAAACCTTGTTGCCGCTGTGACTTTAAGAAAAGCTCTAATTGCTGTTGCTGTTCTTGTGCAGATAGCTCTTGCCAGTTATAAACCTCTACAGTAACTTTGACCTGCCGATACACAACTTGCAGTGGCTGAATCAATTGCTCCCAAACAAAACCAGTCCGCAAAATTGAATGCTGCGCTACTAACTGCTGCCAAGCTTTTTCAAATGCTTTGACATCCAAATTACCTGTCAAAGTGCAAATTACCTGCTCGAAATATACTCCTGAGTCTGGAGCATACAAACTCTCAAACAACATACCCTGTTGCATGGGAGAGAGCGGATAAATATCCTCAATATTTTGCCAGTTAGTTTGTAGTCCTTGTTTCAATGCTGGGCTTACTAGGAGCTGGTCTAGTTTTCGTTGGTCAAACTTAACTAATGGGAAATCTGAAGGTGTATAACCGCCATTTTGTGGATCTAAACAATGGGCAATTAGTTCTTGTAATGTTTTGACAAATTCTTGTGCTAAATTCTCAATTGCCTCTTGCTGATGGACATTGGTGCTATAAATCCAATTTATTTGTAGTCGTTCTCCAGAAATGATGCTGTTGATGTCTAGGAGATGAGCGCGGTTATTATCTAAACTATGCTCAACTCCAGCAGACTCACTAGCTACTTGCATCCAAGAAGATGTGTTCAGAACTTGAGTGAATTGACCCAAATAATTGAAGCTAATTTCTGCTTGCGGTAATACCTGTAGTTGGGTAGCGATTTCTGCATCCTGACTCAGATAACGCAATAGCCCGTAGCCAATTCCCTTATTAGGAATAGCACGCAGTTGTTCTTTGACACATTTTAAAGCATCCGTCGGCTTTTCTGTTGCTTCCAGTTCCACAAGCACAGGAAAGATGGTTGTAAACCAACCGACAGTGCGTGACAAATCCACACCATCAATAATGTCTTCTCGTCCATGACCTTCTAAGTTGAACAGTACAGAGCTTGATTGAGTCCATCTGCTCAAAACCTGTACCAAGGCAGTTAGTAATACATCGTTGATTTGAGTGTTGTAAGCTTTTGGTACATCTTGCAGTAAAGCAAGAGTTTCAGCCTCATTTAACGACACTAATACTGTACTGGTAGATGCAACAGTGTTTACTCCTCGTATGTAGTCAACTGGAATAGAAGGAACTGCGGAACGAGATTCGTTTAGCCAATAAGCAACCTCGGATTTGAGGGTTTCCGACTGTGCATATTCTGTTAACTTGTAAGACCAATCCTTGAAAGAAGTTGTCTTGGCAGGAAGCACAATTTCTTGACCTTGGGCAAGTTGCTGATAAGCTGTTTGCAAATCTTCTAATAAAATCCGCCAAGAAACACCATCAATTACCAAGTGGTGAATTGCTATGAGTAATCGTGCCCTTTTGTCAATACCCAGAGCAAAAAAGGCAACCTGCACTAAATTTTCTGATAGATTTAAACTTGCCTGAAGGGAAGCGGCTTTAGCTTCAATTGCTGCTTGTTGTTCGCTCTCTGGAAGTGCCGATAAGTCTATGTGAGAGAAAGCAACCTTATCATTCGGAGCAGAGTGAATTTGTTGCCAAGTAGACTCAGACTGTGTAAAACGTAAGCGCAGAGCATCATGATGTACCAGCAATTGTTGTAAGGCTTGCTGCAATAACTCTGGCTTGAGGTCAGAGGGTACTGACAGCAGAAACGATTGATTAAAGTGGTGCGGCTGTTGTAAATCTTGCTCAAAGAACCAGTGTTGAATTGGTGTGAGAGGTAATTTTCCTGTAACTAATCCTTGTTCTACCTCGATCGCCTTGATTGTACCCGCTACTGCTGCCAACTGAGCGATCGTTTGATTTCCAAACAGTTGTTTGAGGGTCAGTTGCAGCCCTGCTTGCTTTGCTTTGGCAAGAATTTGAATACTGAGAATGGAATCTCCACCGAGTTCAAAGAAGTTATCGTGAATACCTACTTGTTTGACTCTCAGAACTTCTACCCAAATCTGCGTTAGTATTTCTTCAATTTGATTGCGCGGGGCTACAAAACTTTGTTCTAGTAACCCGTGTAAGTTTGGTTCAGGCAAAGCGCGACGGTCTATCTTGCCGTTGGGAGTTAAGGGTAAAAACTCTAGGATGACGAAAGTATGTGGCACCATATACTGTGGCAGTTGCCCAGAGAGGAAGGAGCGCAACTGGCTAATAGGGGGTGCAAAGCCTTGCTTCGGTACTACGTAGGCAACTAGGCGTTTATCGCCGGGAGTGTCTTCACGGGCGATGATACAAGATGCTTGCACATCGCTATGTTGGCTCAATACTGCTTCAACTTCTCCCAACTCGATGCGGAAGCCACGAATTTTTACCTGATTATCGATGCGTCCCAGGTATTCAATGTTGCCATCTGGTAAATAGCGTGCTAAATCCCCAGTTTTGTACAGGCGGCCAGCATCAAACGGGTTGGGAATGAATTTCTCTTGTGTTAATTCTGGGCGGTTGAGGTAGCCGCGTGCCAATCCCGCACCATTGATGTGTAACTCTCCTGGGATACCTACGGGAACTGGCTGTAGATATTGGTCAAGAATATAGATTTGCGTGTTAGAAATTGGCCGACCGATGGTTGGTGAAGTGGTTGCGCCTTGTTCCACCAAGCTAAATGTCGAGTAAGTAGTGTCTTCTGAGGGGCCATAGAGATTGAATACACGCTTGACTTTACTATGCTGATAAATTTGCTGCACAAGTTGATTTTGCAGAGGTTCACCAGCTAAATTAACTGTGCATACCTGCTGTGGTAGATTATCATCTCGAATTAACTGTGCGATCGCACTTGGGACTGTATTAATCAGAGTGACTTGGTTGGCAGCAGTCAGAGTGGATAAGTGCAAAGCATTTTGAGCTAAGATGACTTTTCCGCCCACGCTAAGAGTTACAAACAACTCAAAAACCGAGAGGTCAAAACAAATAGAGGTAGAAGCTAAGACACCAGCAAGTTCTTCTTTTGTAAAAACCTCTTTTGCCCAACTCACCAAAGCAACGGGACTGTGATGCTCGATAGCAACTGCTTTTGGTCTACCTGTCGAACCGGAGGTATAAAGTACATAAGCTAGGTTTGATGCTTTAACTTCGCTGAGGTTAGGAATTTCGCTAGCTTGGTCAAGCTTATAACCATCAGTATCCAAATAGACAATGTGAGCTTTATGTTCAGGTAGCTTTTCAATTAGATGCTGTTGCGTGAGTAATACTGGAATTTGAGCATCTTCTAACATGAAACGTAGGCGCTCAGTAGGATAATCAGGATCGAGTGGCACATAAGCTCCACCCGCCTTGAGAATGCCCAGTAACCCCACAACCATTTCTATAGAGCGATCGACACAAATGCCTACTAGCACATCTGGTTTTACGCCTAATGAGCGCAAGTAGTCGGCTAACTGGTTAGCGCGAGTGTTCAACTGCTGGTAAGTCAGTTGTTCGCTTTCAAACACAACTGCTACTGCATCTGGGGTACGCTCTACCTGCTCCTCAAACAATTGATGGATACACTTATTCTCAGGGTAATCTGCCTGAGTATTATTCCACTTCACTAATAACTGTTGTTGCTCAGTCGTTGTCAGTAAAGGTAATTGGGAAATCCGCTCTTGGGGGTTAGCAACAATACCTTCGAGCAATGTGACAAAATGACCAGTCAATCGCTCAATGGTAGAAGCATCAAATAAATCAGTGTTGTATTCCCACGCACCCACCAGTCCAGTGGGCGTGTTCTGCATTCCTAAAGTCAAATCAAATTTAGCGGTTGCGCTTTCTAACACCATTGGACTGACAGTTAACCCAGCCAACTCTAATTGAGACTTAGACTCATTCTCAAGCACAAACATTACCTGAAACAGAGGCGCATGGCTGAGATGTCGTTCTGGCTGCAATGCCTCTACTAGCATTTCAAAAGGTAAATCCTGATGAGAGTATGCATCTATGGCCATTTCCCGAACACGAGCTAGTAACTCGCTAAAGCTAGGATTGCCTGAGACATTAGTACGTAATACTAGAGTATTGACAAAAAAGCCAATTAACCCTTCTAACTCAGAGCGATCGCGGTTGGCGATCGGCGAGCCAACTAAAATATCTTCTTGTCCTGTGTAGCGGTAAAGTAAGGTATCAAACGCTGCCAACAGGGTCATGAACAAGGTTACTCCTTGCTCCTGACTGAGTTTTTTCAGTTTTTCAGTTAACTTAACAGACAGTGTAAACTTTTGATATGTGCCCGCAAAGGTTTGCACAACAGGTCTAGGTCTATCTGTGGGCAGTCCTAATAAAGTTGGTGCATCTGCCAATTGTTTTTGCCAGTAATCCAATTGGCTTTGCAGTACATCACCTTGCAACCAATCTCTTTGCCACAGTGCAAAGTCTGCATATTGAATCGGTAGTGGTGTTAAGGGTGTTGGCTGACCTTGAGAATAAGCATTGTACAGCGATGCAAGTTCTTGGACAAATACACCCATTGACCAGCCATCCGAGACAATGTGGTGCATACACACTAAAAATATATGTTCTGTCTCGGACAGCACTATTAATTTTGCGCTAACTAATGCTTGTGTTGCCAATTCAAACGGTTGAGTTGCTTGTTGTTGCGCTAATTGTTGTGCAGTTATTTCTTGTTCATCCGTAGATAAATGCTGTAAGTCAACAATTGATACTGTCCAATTCGTTTGTGTTTGAATAATTTGAGTTGGCTGTCCATCTACTGCAATGAAGTTGGTGCGTAAAGCTTCGTGGCGAGCAATTATTTCTTGCAAGCTTTGTTGTAGTGCCGCTTGATTGAGAGTTCCTACTAGACGTAAAGCTATGGGGATGTTGTATAAAGAAGTATTTGGCTCGAACTGGTCTAAAAACCACAGCCGTATTTGGGCAAATGATAGCGGTAATTCTGCATCTTTTGCCCGCCTTAAAATGTGTGAAGAAGTAAATTCGCTGTTTTGTTGTTGTAATTGCCCAATCGATTGAGCTAATTCAGCAACTGTTGCTTTTGCAAACAACTCACGCAAAGGTAATTCTATTTTAAAAATGTTGCGGATACGTGAAAGCAGTTGCGTTGCTAATAAAGAATGTCCACCCAATTCAAAGAAGTTATTATGAATGCCCACTTGTTCTACTTTGAGAACTTGTACCCAAATTTGTGCCAGTATTTCCTCAACGGGTGTGCGTGGGGCGACATACTTTTCTAGTAGTGTGCTGTCTAACTCTGGTTTGGGCAGGGCGCGACGGTCTACTTTCCCATTGGGAGTTAGCGGCAAAGAATCCAAGATCACAAAAGTACTTGGAACCATGTACTCTGGGAGTATTGTTTTCAGGTATTGCCGTAGTTCGCCGATAGTTGGTGTAAAGCCTTGATGTGGAACTATGTAAGCAACTAGGCGTTTATCGCCCCTGGTATCTTCGCGGGGTATGACACAAGATGCCTGCACATGACTATTTTGACTGAGTGCGGCTTCAATTTCTCCCAACTCAATGCGGAACCCGCGTATTTTTACTTGATTGTCAATACGTCCCAAGTATTCAATATTGCCATCTGGTAAATAACGGGCTAAATCCCCTGTTTTATATAATTTTGAATTGTCAAAGGGGTTGTTAATGAATCTTTCCTGAGTTAGTTCGTCACGGTTGAGATAACCTTTGGCTAACCCTACGCCACCAATATGCAACTCTCCTGGCACACCCACGGGTACTGGTTGCAGATTGCGATCTAGAATGTAGACTTGTGTGTTAGCGATCGCTTTCCCAATGCTTGGTGATATCTGCTCTTGTTCTTTAGCAACTACCAGCCCAGAAGTTGTAACAACAGTATTCTCGGTTGGGCCATAATTATTCACTACTTGGAAGGGAATTAACTCTGATGGATACTGATGAAGCTTATCTCCTCCAGTTAGGATAGTTCGCAAAGCCAAACCTTCAGTTGGCCATGCCAAAGACAATAATTCCTGAGCTAGTGGTGTTGGCAGGAAACTGATAGTAATCTTGTTGGAAATCAACCAGTCTCGTAGATTTTCTAGGGAAGTAAGTAGTTGAGATTTGACTAAGTAGATACTTGCTCCTGCGGTGAGGTAAGGCCATAATTCCCATACCGCAGCATCAAATGCTGTTCCTGCTAGCTGAGTAGCTTTGTCTGAGGAAGTGATGTCAAAGGCGCGTTGATGCCAGAACACCAAATTTAACAACCCTTGATGGGCAATCAGCACTCCCTTGGGTTGACCTGTAGAACCGGAGGTATAAATTACATAAGCTAAATTAGGTGCTTGTGTATCAGAGATTAGATTGTCCTGACTGAACTGAGAAATCACCTCAGCGTTAGTATCCAAACAAACGAGCTTTGCTTGATAAGAGCCTGGAGAGCTAAAGGCCCCATGCTCCTTGCCCCCTGCTCCCTGCCCCCCTGCCTTTTCACACTGGGCTAGTCTATCAACGAGTCGCTGCTGGGTCAACAATACCCTAACTTGAGCATCTTCGAGCATAAAATGCAAACGCTCAGTTGGATACTCAGGGTCAAGTGGTAGATATGCTCCACCTGCCTTGAGAATGCCTAACAGTCCCACTACCATTTCTATTGAGCGTTCTACACAAATACCTACCAGTACATCTGCTCCCACTCCTAAAGACTTGAGGTAGCGTGCCAACTGGTTAGCACGGCAATTTAACTGGTGATAGGTAAGTTGTTGATTTTCAAATACAACTGCTACAGCATCGGGGATTTGTTTAACCTGTTCCTCAAACAACTGATGAACACACTTATCTAGAGGATAATTAACACTTGTATCGTTCCACTCGACCAGTAATTGCTGTTGCTCAGATGGTGTCAGTAGCGGTAATTGGGAAATTTTCTGTTCTGGGCTAGCGATAATACCTTCAAGTAAGGTCACAAAATGACCCGTTATGCGCTCAATGGTACTAGCATCAAACAAATCAGTGTTGTACTCCCAAACACCTACTAGTCCATTAGAGGTCTTCTGCATTAATAAAGTTAAATCGAACTTGGCAGTTATACCTTCTACTTTCAGGTGATTGACAGTTAATCCAGCTAACTCCAATTCAGATAGGGAACTATTCTGGAGTGAAAACATCACCTGGAACAATGGTGTATGGCTCAAATCCCGTTCTGGCTGCAATGCTTCGAGCAGCATTTCAAAAGGTAAGTCCTGATGAGTGTATGCTTGCATTGCCATGTCTCTAACACGACCCAATAATTCGCTAAAGCTCGGATTGCCTGCCAAGTCAGTACGCATGACCAAGGTATTGACAAAAAAGCCAATTAACCCTTCTAACTCAGAGCGATCGCGGTTAGCGATGGGAGACCCCACCAATATATCTTCTTGTCCCGTGTAACGATAAAGTAGGGTATCATAAGCTGCCAACAACGTCATGAACAAGGTGGCTCCTTGCTCTTGACTTAGTTTTACCAATTTATTTGTTAACTCAACTGAAAGCGGAAACTCTTGATATGCACCAGAGAAAGTCTGCACAGCAGGTCTGGGTCTGTCTGTGGGTAAGGGTAATAAAGTTGGTGCATTTGCTAATTGTTGTTGCCAGTACGAGAGTTGACTTTGCAATACATTCCCTTGCAACCACTGTCTTTGCCATAAAGCAAAATCTGCGTACTGTACAGGCAGTGGTGCTAAGGGTGACGGCTGACCTATTGAATAAGCATTGTAGAGCGATGCTAGTTCTTCGATCAACACGCCTATTGACCAGCCATCAGAGACAATGTGGTGCATACACAGTAATAAGACGTGTTCTGTCTCGGACAGTACTACTAATGTTGCCCTAACTAATGCTCCCTGTTCCAAGTCAAACGCTTGAGTTGCTTGTTGTTGCGCTAATTGCTGTGTGGCAATTTCTTTTTCATTATTTGGTAAATGTTGCAACTGGACAAAATTAACAGTCCAATTCGTCTGTTGTTGAATAATTTGAGTTGGTTGTCCATCAGCTGCGATGAAGTTGGTGCGTAAAGCTTCATGGCGATGAATAATTTCAGATAAGCTTTGTTCTAAGGCAACTTGATTAAGCGTTCCCAGAATATGCAAACCTACAGGTATGTTGTAGAAGGAACTGTTTGGTTGTAACTGGTCTAAAAACCAAAGACGCTGTTGAGCAAACGACAGTGGTAATTCAGTATTTTCTGCTCTAGGTACGATGGGTGATGTATGAAGTTCTAAATTCTGTTGCTGTAATTGCCCAATCGATTGAGCTAATTCAGCAACTGTGGCGGCGGCAAATAACTCACGCAAAGGTAGTTCTACTTTGAAAATGTTGCGGATGCGTGAAACCAGTTGCGTTGCTAATAGAGAATGTCCACCCAGTTCAAAGAAATTATCATGAATGCCAACTTGCTCTATTTTGAGGATTTGCGCCCAAATTTGTGCCAGTATTTCCTCAACAGGTGTACGTGGGGCAACATATTTTTCTAGTATTGTGTCGTCTAACTCTGGTTTGGGTAGGGCGCGACGGTCTACTTTTCCATTGGCAGTTAGGGGTAAGGATGGAAGTATTACCAAAGTACTTGGAACCATGTACTCTGGGAGTTTCGCCTTGAGAAACTGACGCAATTGGTTAGTAGTGAGTGATTTATCACTCTTGACTACATAAGCAACTAAACGTTTGTCCCCCGGTTCATCCTCCCGAACTACCAGCACACTTTCCCACACATCTGGATGAGAAGCCAATAATGCTTCAATTTCTCCCAACTCAATGCGGAAACCGCGAATTTTAACTTGATTGTCGATGCGTCCTAAATACTCTAGCTCGCCATTGGGTAAGTAACGCGCTTTATCCCCTGTTTTGTATAGTTTACTTCCTCCTGCCTCCACAAAAGAATGAGAAATAAACCGTTGTTGGGTTAACTCGTGACGATTGAGATAACCACGCGCTACCCCAGCACCACCAACGTACATTTCACCTGAAACACCAATTGGTACTGTATGAAGATGTTCATCTAGCACATATACCTGTAAATCGGGTATCGGACGACCAATTACACTTGCCGTACTTTGCAAATCGGCTTTGCTCAGTGGGCGATAGGTAACGTGTACGGTAGTTTCTGTAATCCCGTACATATTCACTAACTGGGGTCTTGTGTCGCCGTGTCGCTCAAACCAAGGTTGCAAACTCTTGAGTTCTAAGGCTTCTCCACCGAAAATTACTAAGCGCAATTTTAAATCATCAACCGTTGCTATTGACTGTTCAGCTTGAATTAATTGGCGGAAGGCTGAAGGGGTCTGGTTGAGAACTGTGACTTTTTCTTGAGACAATAAATTATAAAAAGATTCAGGCGATCGCGTCACCAAATACGGCACTACTACTAGTTTTCCACCATACAGTAATGCACCCCAAATTTCCCAAACAGAGAAATCGAATGCATAAGAGTGGAATAATGTCCAGACATCTTTAGAGTTGAAATTATACCACGAGTTTGTCGCTGCAAACAGACGAGTTACATTATTGTGATTGACTAAAACGCCTTTGGGCTTACCTGTAGAACCGGAAGTGTAAATGACATAAGCCAGGTTATCGGGTGTTGCGGCGTTTTCCAGATTGAACTCGCACTTTTGAGCAATTTTTTCCCAACCGGTATCTAAGCAAACTACACGCGCCTGATGTTTGGGCAGAGATTCTACTAATTGTTGTTGGGTTAATAGCACCGAAACTTGAGCATCTTCTACCATAAAGCTCAAACGTTCAGCCGGATAGTCTGGGTCAAGTGGTACATAAGCCCCACCTGCCTTGAGAATCCCTAGTATGCCCACAATCATGAAGAGCGATCGCTCTACACACAACCCTACCAGTACATCGGCTTTCACACCCAAAGACCGCAAGTAATGCGCCAACTGATTAGCGCGAGTATTCAATTGCTGGTAAGTCAGTTGTTGATCTTCAAACACAACTGCCACACCATCGGGAGTACGTTCAACTTGTTCCTCAAATAGATGATGGATACACTTATCCTGGGGATAGTCTACTTGAGTGTTGTTCCACTCTACTAACAATTTATGACGTTCTGCGATCGTTAACAGAGGTAATTCTGCAATTCGTTCTCTAGGATTGGCAACAATTGCTTGTAGTAAAGTTTGAAAATTTTGGGCTATGCGGGCAATGGTTGCCGCATCAAATAAATCAGCATTGTAAGACCATACGCCTTCTAAACCTCCTGAAACTTCCCAGTAGTTCACTTCTAGGTCAAACCTGACCATTTCATCAAGTGGTAAGGACATTTTCTGGGTGGTTAAACCTGGCAAATCCAAAAAAGACTGTGAGTCATTTTGGAGAGAAAATAGCACTTGTACCAGGGGATTACGGCTTAAATCTCGTTCTGGTTGTAGCTTTTCCACCAACATCTCAAAGGGCAAGTCTTGATGAGCATAAGCTGATAATGTGGTTTGCCGCACTTGCGCTAAAAAGTCAGCAAAGCTGGGATTGCCAGAGAGATCGCCCCTTAATGCTATGGTGTTAGCAAAAAAACCTATTAGCTGCTCAACGCTCTTGTTGTTGCGGTTAGCGATGGGAGAGCCAACAATAATATCTAACTGACCACTGTAACGAGAAATTAAGACCAAAAAAGCTGCCAGTAGAGTCATAAACAATGTTGCTTCTGACTCTTGGCTCAACTGCTTGAGGCGTTGTGTAAGGTGGCGATCGAGTTGGAAACGCTCAACTCCACCCCGGAATGTCTGAACTGGAGGACGTGGTTTATCAGTTGGCAGTTCTAGTACAACTGAGGCATCAGCTAACTGTTGCTGCCAGTAATTCAGTTGCCGTTCCAGGACTTCGCCTGTTAGCCATTGGCGTTGCCAAACTGCAAAGTCAGCATACTGGATGGATAATTCCGGTAGTGGGTTGGGCAATCCTTGAGCGAAAGCTGCATATAGCTGAGATAACTCACGTTTAAAGATGTTCAAAGACCAGCCATCGTAGATGATGTGGTGCATTTTCAACAGCAGTACATATTCCTGGTTACTCAGTTGGAGTAGAGTGAATTGTACTAATGGCCCAACAGCTAAATCGAAAGGCTGGGACGCAAGAGACTTGGCCATTTCTCGAATTTGCTCAGTCTGCTGTTGCGCTGACAACCCCTGCAAGTTATGAATTGGCAAAGTTAAGGCAGTGGGAGGAGCAATGACTTGGACAGGTTTTCCGTCTACGGTGGGGAAAGTGGTTCTTAAAACCTCATGGCGGCGAATGAGTTCACTCAGGCTCTGCTCTAGTGCAACTATATTCAGCGACCCATGTAGTATTTGAGCATCCAGCAAATTATAAGACCGACTGTCTGGTGACAAATGGTGCAAAAACCAGAGTCGTTGTTGAGCAAAAGATAGTGGAGCTTCACCGTCTCGTTGCACTCTCGGAATGGGCAATTGATGAGAGCTTTTAACCTGCTTTGCTTGTTGTAAAAACAGGATAATTTCTGTTTTTCGTGCAGCTATTTCCTGACGTAGCGATGGAGTTAATACCCCTTCAGGTGCATGACAGCGCAAGCGAACCTCTTCCAGAGGCGCTCCGCTAACGCCATTGGCCTCTAGTTCTATACTTAAGTTTGTCAGGTGACGAATAAATTCAAAGGTGCTGTTAGTCATGCTCAAAACTCCACTACCTCGCTACTGACTTCTTTAACTGATAAATTTTGTGTTACCAAATCCACTACTTCTATGTAGGCTGCTATCCCTGCTACTGTGGGAGACTCGAACATCATCTGTATAGATAAATCGAGTCCAAAAGCTGAGTTAATCTCTGACAGGACTTGGGTAGCGAGTAGCGAATGACCCCCTAGTTCAAAGAAGTTATCCTTAACGCCAATGCGTTCAACTCCTAAGATTTCACTCCAGATTTGAGCGATTTGAGCTTCAATAGGCGATCGCGGTAAAACAAAGCCAGTGGAAAGATTTCTCGTGGCTGTATCAGGTGTTGGCAAAGTGCGACGATCCACTTTGCCATTGGGTGTTAAGGGTAGCGCATTGAGAACAACAAAAGCTTGCGGAACCATGTAATCGGGTAGCTTTTGTTGGATATATTCACGCACCTGTGGCACTAGTTTCTGAACTAACTTGCCGTATAGAGGATTATTTGTGTAGTCAATCCAGGGTTTGGTAGCGACAGCTGAACTATCCCAAAAAGCGATTGTCCCGTTAGATGTCTGCGTTGAACTATTGCGGCAGAACACCACATCATAACAACCATCCTGGCTACTCTCCCACCAACTTAGGTCAACTGTGTAACCGAGTTGCTGCCCCAACTGGTAAAACTGTTCTGGATTGATCCCAACTGTTGGCTGTTGTGCTAATACCTGCCGCAGTTGCTTGACTGTTTCCACAGCCGGAGGATTTTCCAACCACTGCCAAATCTGTAGTGCTTGCTGTACCCGTTGATTCGGCACGCGCCTAATTCCCAACAGTTCTGGCTGCTCTTTGTGTAGTTGATTTTGAATTTCTGTAAACGAGAGCTTGTCTAGTTGCCAATTTAACCAAGCAATGGTGGTCGCCTGAACATTAGTACCAACATGGAGGGTAACATCATAGCGGAATTGGGTTAGCTCATTTTGGGCGTAACCGCGTTTGGGCTGAATCTCTACCCAACCAATCTGGGGAAAACGTGTCTGGAGGGCAATGAAGAAACCCGGATCGATAACCAATTCTTCCTCGGCGGCCAGACTCTGGTGTACCTGCTGCTGCCATTGCTCAATAGTTCTATCCGACTCTGCTTGGGACAACTGCACGGCTGCATGGTATTGCTCCAGTAATGGCAAGCTGCGGACATCGCCCACGAAAATTGTTCCCTGTTGAGTAATTGTAGACATCGCCCCTTCTAAAACCTGCAACAGATACTCAATGCTGGGGAAATACTGGACGATTGAGTTCAAAACAACAGTGTCGAATTCTCCTTGGGGGATGCCTTCAAAATTATCTGCCATTTGGTGCAGCAGCCGCACATCTTCTAGACCCTCGACTGTGCTGCATATCTGTTCAACGTGCTGTATGGCGGCGATGGAATAATCGGTTCCCCAATACTGTTGAGAGTGCTTGGCAAGACGAGATAGCAGTAAGCCTGTTCCACAACCAATTTCTAATACGCGCTGAGGAAAGTTAGCTTGAATTCGGCTGACTGTACTCTCAACCCACTCCTGCATTTCCCGATCTGGGATGGGCTGTCTGGTATAACTACTGTTCCAACCAGCAATATTAAATGTCAGGTCATCTGTGGATGTTTGATTTTGGCTATAAAGTTGTTCATAGAGTGTTTGCCAATCATTAACATACTCACTCTGCCATTGACTAACCTGCTGGGGTAATGTTTGACGATGAAGAGTTGGTACTAAGTAAGCTATCAGACGTTTATCACCAGGGGTGTCTTCTCTTACAACCACAACACTCTCTTGCAACAAGGGGTGTTGACTCAAAACTGTTTCAATTTCTCCCAACTCGATCCGGAAACCCCGTATCTTCACCTGATAATCGATCCGACCGAGAAATTCAATATTCCCATCACTTAGGTAACGTGCCTTATCTCCAGTTTTGTAGAGGCGTTCGGAAGAGGCAGAGGGGCAGAGGTGCGGAGGGGCAGAGGGGAAAGATGGGTGCAATTTATCTTCTGCCCCCCTACTCCCCTGCTCTCCTGCTCCCTTGCTTCGACTAAAGGGACTGAGAATGAATTTTTGGGCAGTTAACTCTGGTTGATTGAGGTATTCTTTTGCTAGACCATCACCCCCAATGTAGAGTTCTCCTGGTACACCAACGCCCACAGGCTGTAGTTGGGGATCTAATAAATAGATTTGTGTGTTGGAAATTGGCTGCCCGATGGGAATAGTTGTAGCGTCTTCGGGGACATCCTGCACTAAGTACCAGGAACTAAATGTGGTATTCTCTGTTGGCCCATAAACGTGCAGTAATCGCTGTGGCGCACCATTTTCCAGTACTTTTTTCACCCATTTAGGATCGACAGCTTCACCTCCAAATAAGAGATGCCGTAGTGAATTGAAAGCATAGGGGACTTCCTGAGCAATTTGATTGAACAAGGCAGTCGTCAAGAATAATATGCTGATTTTTTGCGATCGCATAAAACCAGCGAAATCTCTGGGCGAAAGCGCCAAATCTTTGCTCACCCCTACCAACCTTGCTCCGTTTAGTAACGCTCCCCAAATTTCAAAGGTAGCTGCGTCAAAGGCGTAATTTGCAGCTTGGGCAATGACATCTGTTGGTTCTATGTTGATGTAGTTTGTGTTGATTACCAAGCGATTCACGGCTCGGTGAGTCACAGCTACTCCTTTGGGTTTCCCTGTGGAACCGGAAGTGTAAATTACATAAGCGAGATTATCGGGTGTTACTGCTGCTATGGGGTTTTGCTGGCTGAAGAGAGCGATCGCATCTGCATCAGTATCAAAGCAGACAACACGCGCTTGGTGTTTGGGAACAACATCGGTTAATTTCTGTGTTGTCAACAGCACCGATATCTGAGTGTCTTCTATGATGAAAGCCAAACGATCTGTAGGATATTCTATATCTAAAGGCACATAAGCCGCACCTGCCTTGAGAATTGCCAATAACCCGACAACCATAGATACAGAACGTTCCACACAAATACCCACCATAACACCTGGTTTCACGCCCAGTTTTTGCAGATAATGTGCTAGTTGATTTGCCTGTGCATTCAACTCCTGATAAGTGAGCTTTTGCTGTCCAAAAACCACCGCGACTGCATTAGGAGTTTGTGCAACTTGGGCTGCAAACAAATCATGTATACATTGGTCTTTTGGATAATCCGTTTGGGTGCCGTTCCACTCTACTAACAATTGCTGCCTTTCTTGTGCTGTCAGTAGAGGTAATTGGCTGACTGGTTGTTCTAAGTTAGTAACAATCGCCTCTAGCAAATTCTGGAAATGTTTCATCATCCGGGCGATCGTTGCCGCATCAAATAAATCGCTGCTGTAATAGCAAAAGCCCTCAAGACCTTCAGCAACTTCCCAGAGGTGAACTTCTAGGTCAAACCGCACCGCCTCAAGCCCCCAATGCGTTTTCTCGACCCTTAAACCAGGTAAATCCCAAGGGTTGGTTGGCGCATTCTGAAGGGCAAACATCACTTGCACCAGTGGGTTGCGATCTAGGTTGCGCTCCAGTTGCAACTCTTCAACTAACATCTCGAAGGGCAAATCCTGATGGTCATAAGCGTTTTGAGTCACCTGTCGCACCTTCTCCAGCAAGGCTTTCAAGGTCAATTCTGGGGACAGATCGAATCTCAGTGCCAGAGTATTGACAAAAAAGCCAATTAACCCTTCAATTTCTTTACGGTTGCGATTTGCGATCGGGGAGCCAATTACAAGATCCGTTTGACCACTGTAGCGAGACATTAACACCACAAATCCCGTCAACAGTGTCATAAACAGAGTCGTTCCCGACTTGTAGCTTAGTTGTCTAAGCCGAGAAGTCAGCAAGGCATCTAGTTGAAATCGCTCTGTTCCGCCTCGAAAAGTCTGGATAGCTGGGCGGGGGCGGTCTGTAGGCAATTCCAACAAAGGTGGCGCTGCCGCTAACTGTTGTTTCCAGTAACCTAACTGAGGTTCAAGTACTTGAGTTGTCAGCCATTGGCGCTGCCATAAGGTAAAGTCGGCATACTGTACAGATAACTCTGGTAATTCAACCGCACTACCCGTGGTAATAGCTCGATAATGGGCAGACAATTCGCGGTTCAAAACGCCTATCGACCAACCATCAGCAGCAATATGGTGAATGGCTATCAGTAGTACATACTCGTCAGTCGCAACTTGCCACATCTTGACCCGCAATACCGGATCTTTCGCCAGATCGAATGGTTTGTAGGCTTCTTCGATCGCTAGTTGCTCTACTTGTTTCCAGGGGTCTGCCACATTTTGTAGATTCACCACTGGTAATGTTATGGCTATAGCAGGGGCTATTACCTGTATTGGCTTGTCATGCTCGATCTCAAAACGAGTCCGTAGAACTTCATGCCGCCGCACCATTGCCTCAACCGCTTGTTCCAAAGCTTTGATATTGAGATTCCCCACTAAACGCATGGCGAAAGGCATTGTGTAAGCACCACTTTCGCCTTCTAGGTGATGGAGAAACCACAGGCGCTCTTGCGCCCAAGATAGAGGTATGTCTTGTCTTGTGGAAACGGGTAAAATTGCTGGAAGCGTTAGACTCGAACCTGTTTTAAGTTCACCTAAAATAACTTCACTTAACTGTGCGATCGTCGGTGACTCAAATAGCGATCGCAACGGTAGCGAAATCCCAAAAGCTTCTGGTAAGCGGGAAATAACTTGAGTAGCTAGTAGGGAATGTCCCCCTAGTTCAAAGAAATTATTATGAATACCTACTTTCTCTAACCTCAGCACTTGTGACCAAACCAGTGCTAATTTTTCTTCAATGGGGTTGCGGGGTGCAACAAATTTATCTGCTATTTCACTGTTTAAATCTGGTGCAGGTAAGGCCCGGCGGTCTACTTTACCGCTAGGAGTCAGGGGTAAGGCTTCTAGAATCACAAAAGCACTAGGAACCATATAATCTGGCAACTTGGCTTTCAGGAATTGCCGCAGTTCGCTGCTTACAGGTATTACCTCTTTTTGCGGCACTATGTAGGCGACTAACCGCTTCTGCCCAGGGTGATCTTCGCGGACAATAACGCTGGATACCTGCACATCGCCATGTTGATTCAGTACTGTTTCAATTTCTCCCAACTCGATACGGAAGCCCCGGATTTTTACCTGATTGTCGATGCGTCCCAGGTATTCGATGCTGCCATTTGATAAATAGCGTGCCAAATCCCCAGTTTTGTATAATTTACTTCCTCCTGACTTCTCAAACGGGTTGGAGATGAATTTCTCTTGTGTCAACTCAGGACGGTTGAGGTAGCCTCGCGCTAAAGAGACACCACCAATGTACAATTCTCCTGGTACGCCGACGGGTACAGGTTGTAGATCCCGATCAAGGATGTAAATTTGCGTGTTCGCAATGGGTCGCCCAATTGGAGGAAGTAGCGGCCAATTCTCTACTGAATTAGTTAAAGTAAAAGTGGTGACTACATGGCTCTCTGACGGGCCATAATGATTGTGCAAAGTACAATCAGCTAGTTTGTTGAACCATTGAGAAATGGCCGGAGTAATCTGCAACTGTTCGCCAGCAGTAATAATTTCTCGTAGATTACTAGTAACTGATTCACTACTAACAGCTACTTCAGCTAATTGCTGTAAGGCAACAAAGGGAACAAACAGCCTCTCAACAGCTTTTTCTTGCAGAAAATCTAACAAAGCCAAGGCATCTAATCGCAATTCTTCTTTAATCAAAAGCAATGTGCCTCCCGAAAACCAGGTAGAGAATATTTCTTGGAAG
The DNA here is from genome assembly GCF_056620565.1 of Nostoc sp. LEGE 12454. Taxonomy (NCBI): domain Bacteria; kingdom Bacillati; phylum Cyanobacteriota; class Cyanophyceae; order Nostocales; family Nostocaceae; genus Nostoc; species Nostoc sp. LEGE 12454. The sequence goes on along the minus strand of NZ_JBWQXL010000017.1, from coordinate 92,178 downwards.
GAGACATCAAAGCTGATAGGAGCAAATTGCAGCGTTTTTGCTCCGCCAGAAATTGTATTATTTTGCAGTTGCCATAGAATCAGATTGCAAAGAGCAAGTTGATTCATGGCTACACCTTTAGGTTGACCTGTAGAACCAGATGTATAAATCACATAAGCTAAATTAGTTGCTTGCACGCCAGATATGAGATTATCTTGACTCGACTGGGAAATCAAGAGCCAGTCAGTATCCAAAAAGACTTGCTGCGCTTGATGCTTAGGTAGTTTTTCAAGTAATTGCTGTTGAGTCAACAGTATGGATACTTGAGCATCTTTGAGCATGAAGCTTAAACGCTCTTGGGGATACTCTGGGTCAATTGGCACATAAGCACCACCCGCCTTGAGAATGCCCAAAATTCCCACTACCATTTCTAGCGATCGCTCTACACAAATACCAACCAGCGTATCTGGTTTTACACCCAATGAGCGTAAGTAGTGCGCCAACTGATTAGCGCGACAGTTCAACTGCTGATAAGTTAGTTGTTGATTTTCAAATACAACTGCTACCGCATCCGGTGTACGCTCTACCTGCTCCTCAAACAACTGATAGATACACTTATCAGAGCGAGAATCCGCCTGAGTATTGTTCCACTCGACTAATAACTGTTGTTGCTCAGTTGGCGTCAGTAGAGGTAATTGTGAAATAGACTCCTGTGGGTTAGTAACAATACCTTCCAGCAAGGTCACAAAATGCCCTAGCATCCGGGTAATTGTGGCTTGTTCAAATAGGTAAGAGTTGTACTCTAAACTGCCACTAAGCCCTTGCTCACTCTCTATCATCGACAAGGTTAAATCATACTTAGCTGTCGAGTTTTCTATTTCTAAGCGAGTTAGAGATAAACCAGGTAATTCCAATTTTCCAGGCGGCGTATTCTGCAAAATGAACATCACCTGAAACAAGGGAGAGTAACTGAGGTTTCTTTCTGGCTGCAAAGCTTCTACTACTTTCTCAAACGGTACATCTTGGCGAGAGTATGCTTCCATTGCTGCTTGGCGTACTCTTTGCAGTAATTCCCAAAAGCTGGGATTCCCAGAAACGTCAGTACGCAACACCAAAATATTGACAAAAAAGCCGATGAGAGATTCTATTTCACTACGGTTGCGGTTAGCGATCGGAGAACCGACGAGAATATCTTCTTGATTGCTGTAGCGCGATAGTAAGATGACAAAGCTAGTCAGCAAAGTCATAAATAAGGTTGCGCCTGACTTTTCGCTAAGGCTTTTGAGTTTTTGAGTCAGATGAGAATTTAGCTGAAAATGTTTAATACCACCACGGTTTGTCTGTATGGGTGAGCGCACTCGGTCGGTAGGAAGTTCTAAGAGGGGAGGCGATCCTGCTAATTGTTGCTTCCAATAGTCCAGTTGAGTGTCTATGACTTGACCTTGCAGCCACTGTCTTTGCCAAACAGCAAAGTCTGCATACTGAATTGGCAGTTTAGACAATGGAGAAAGCTTACCAGTGGAAAAAGCTGTGTACAAGGCTGTCAGTTCGCGCCACAAAACACCCTCAGACCAACCATCAAAGGCAATGTGGTGGACACTCAGCAGTAGCACATATTCATGTTCGCGTAGCTGCACTAGAGAAAACCGCAACAGCGATCCTTGCTCTAGATCAAAGGGTTGTTCAACTTCGTTTTTCACCAGTTGCAAAACTTGAGTTTCTCTTTCCCTTTCAGAAAGTTCCTGAAGATCGACTACAGGTAACGTCAAGTTGAGATTGGGAAAAATCACCTGAACAGGTTGGTTTTCTGAAGCTAGAAACGTAGTTCGCAATGCTTCATGGCGTTGGATAATTTCATTGAGACTATCCTCTAATGCAGAAATGTTGAGTAAACCCTGAAGACGAAAAGCTAAAGAGACATTATAGGCGGAGCTATCTGGCTGCAACTGTTGAATGAACCATAATCTTTCTTGTGAAAAAGACAAAGGCGGATGTTCATTCCGAGATACAGGCTTCAAATCTGGAGCTTGATTCTGTAAATCGAGAATGCTTGCGATCGCTTGCCAAATATCTTCTCTACTTTTTACTGGCTTGTTTGGTTCTAATGGATTGATTTCAGCAGAATAGCTCATTGTAGTCTTTTTGCTTCAGATTTTTAAAGATATACTGGAGTATTTGGTTTTGTGAAAAAAGCCCATTTATAAAAATTATCAGCCTTGCTTTTGCTCAATCAGCTTCACAATAGTTGCTACGCTTTGAAAATTTTCTGCATTAATATCATTCATCTCAAATTTAATGCCAAAATTATTCTGTAATTTAAGTACAAGTGACATAGCATTGACAGAATCTAGACCTATACTAAAAAGATTGCTAGACTCTGATAAATCTTCACCATTTATATTTGGCAAGATGCTTAATACAACATTTTTAGTTTCTTTTTCAATTAAATCAATGTTTTTCATGATTTTATAGTTTCTGATAAATTATCAATTAAGTTTTTTCTTAATACTTTGCCTAATGGACTTTTAGGAATCTCGTCACGAAACTCAATAATTTTTGGGATTTTAAAATCAGCTAACTTTTCTTGACAGTAAGCTAATATATCTTTTGCATCACAAATGTCTCGATTTTGAGGTACAATAACCGCCTTAATAACTTCTCCTGCATAGGAACCTTTGATGCCAATAACAACGGCTTCTTTAACCCGATCGTGAGTTATCAATATGTTTTCTATTTCTAGTGGATCGACTTTGTAACCTCCTGTATCAATGAAGATTTGCTTTCTACCAGTAATATAAATACGCCCAACTTCATCTTTCTTGCCTAAATCACCCGTGAAAAACCAATTATCTTTAAATACCTGTTGATTTAGTTCTGGTTTATTACAATATCCTTTAGTCAGTGCTTGACTTTTGACGACTATCTCTCCAATACTTCCATTTGGTAGTTCTTTTTCAGCATCATCAATAATTTTAATGTCGATATTTTTTAAAGGTAAACCTACAGAATTATATGTGTTTTTTATATCTTCATTTAGATTAATTGCTATAGCACCGGCTTCTGTACAACCATAAAGTTGTCTCACAGGAATGCCAAATCTCTGAAGGAATTTATCAAAAATATCTTTTGATAAAAAGTTACCTGCCGAAAAGCATAGTTTCAGTGTGGAAATATCAACTTGAGTGTCATCGGGTGTTTCTGCTAGAGTGTTCAAAATATAAGGAACAGCAGGTAAGATAGTAATTTTTTCTTTTTCTATAAGCTCTAATACTCTCGCACGTCTAAAAACAAATGGCACTTCAATGGTTTTTCCTTGATGTGAAACTTGTTCTAAAATCACCAGAGTTGCGCCATTATGTATAGCAGCTAATAAACAATTTCCTAATCCATGTGCGTGATACAGTGGCACTATACATAAAATATTATCTGCCGGAGATATATTAGTGGTCTCGGTCAAGTTTATAACTTCGTGATATAAATTATTTTGGGTTCTACATACTCTTTTCGGTCTACCCGTAGAACCAGAGGAATATAAATAAAGCACATCTCCTTTAAAAATAGAGGTGCTTTCTGTAATTATGGATTTATCTACTTCTTTGGTAAGTGGACAAGTATTATCAAGGACTATTAATTCTATTTTTTTGTCTATCTTTGAGATAATTTTGCGACTAATTTCTTCACCGTGACTATTGGTAATAATTGCTTTAGTATTGCTGTCGATAATGTAGTGGCTGAGTTCTTCTTGTTTTAGAAGGGGATTAATTGGCAAAACTATAGCATTCAATTTGGCAGTAGCGTAAAAGGCGATCGCAAACTCTGGGCTATTAGGTAAAATTAACGCTATGCAGTCACCTTTGACAATACCGATTGTGCTTAAATGGTTACTTAAATATGTGATATTCGCATAAAGCTCTTGATAAGTAATCCTCAAATTTCTATAAGCGATCGCAGTTTTACTGGGGTAATTCTTGACAATTGTAAATAATCTTTTTTCTAACATTATTCCCTCATTATTATCAAAACCCAATCTTAACTAAATCTGTACTTATTTAGAGAATAACTCACTAATATTTTTTAAGAAAATAGCTCTCTGGAAATTTTTCAGTAATCATTATTATTGGTTTTTTATTAGAAAAAACTCGATAAGTCCGAGACAAGATGTTGTCTTCTCTTGCAATATTAAAATAGTTAGATAAGTCTTCAGATTTTTCTATAGCTGAATCTATTATCTCTTTAAATGTCTCAAGTTTATATTCTAACCATAGCCTACCCATTGGTTCTTGTGATTCTATTAGCCTGGACTTCAACCTATTATCTAGTCTTTCAGGAACGATTATGGATTCAGCATAAATAAAATTATTTAAACTAATCTTGCCTTGCAATAATATTTTTCTCTCAATTACTTGAGCATCAGTATCCAAATCTAAAGCTGGAATAGGTTTTGTAATAGTAACTAATTCTTCTGAGAGTTTGACTAATTTAATTTTTTCCAATAGATAAGCTTCTAATATTTCAGTCAATGTGCCATCAGTTGTTATTAAAATCCTTTGAAATGGACTTAAGTTAAGTGGTTCAATACGCCTAGCTTTCAATGTTTTTTGCATTTTGTATTTGATATTGTATATATTTTTACTGTTTCTACTTTCTTATATATTTTCTATAAGATATATACGACTAAAATTTAATTTTGTTTTAAATACTGAGACTGAAAAGCCAATTTTATCTAAAATTTTGTTCACAAATCACACAGGAGTATTATATTTCCTCCGCTGACTGTTACTGGGATACTCTCATTCCGAGTGTAGCAGTTTGTAAATGCTGACTTATGATTGTTTTGGTTAAACTCATACACCTCTCTGTATTTTTTCGTGGTTTTATTCAAAAATTAAATAGGAATCCTATATCGAATAGATAATCCCAGTTTTTTAAATAAAACGCAATAACAGTTAAGACATTTAAGAAGACATTTAAAAAAATAGTTAAGAAAGTTAAGAAACTTAAGAAAGTTAAGTAGATATTTAAAACATTTTAGGAATTACGCAAACTCTACGAATTCTTCTCTACGAGACGCTACGCCTTGGCGTTCGCATTAGCGTCTCTGAAAGAGAAGGCGTTCTTGGATAGGTTTATACGGTCAAAACTGGATAGCTGGTTTTTATAAGTGTCAAGTATGAGTTGAGGAATTTATGGATTCTATTCGTATAAGCAGATGTTTTATCGGTGGGGTTTGAAAGCTATGTCACTTATACAGTAAACTCTTTAGCTCCCTTGTCACCACTTAAGTCTTGGCGGTTCGATAAATTAAGCTTTTTGGAAATTTTTGTGTAAGTTCTATATTTAATGAATCAGAATTCAATACGATTCAGTAAGTCCTAAAGCTTTGTAAATTAGCAATTGTAATCAAGACTAGACATCTTGCAAAAGTAACTTTTGCTTTCCGGTTGGGGAAAGGTTAAAGGTTAAAGGTAAAGGGGAAATTCCATCCCTTTTCCCTTTAACCCTTCCCCTTTCCCCCACTTCTGCAAGAAGTCTACTAAAAATAAACTGTAGTACTGTAGTGTATCTCAAAGTCTTCTCCCTGTTTCCGGCTGCAAGATATGAGCCTATCACGGGCGCGATTAACGCTCTCGCAAAATATAAAACAAGCATATTTTCTCAAATCTTTATAAGCTTTTTAAAATGTGCTTGTTAAGAGGTTCATAACTTTTATCATTTTTTATTTAAAAACATAACTTACTTACTTTTTTATTAACTGTCTTAACTAGCTCAAAAATTTACTTAAAGGTCTTAACTTTCCTTGATTTTTACTTTTATCTAAGAGAAGATAAGTCTGTAAATGGTATAGCGCTCGACTTTGCCACGATCTCTTGGGCGATCGCTCTTTAGTTATCTAAAAACCTATAATCTTTTCTCAAAAAATCTTAAGTAACAGTAAAAATAATGAAAACAAAAGTTAAATTATATCAGAGCATTGTTGTGTTTAAATATACTATTGCTTATAAAAGAACAAGTATCCCTATTTATGGGAATTGACTTGACTATGAGATATCAGGTTGGTGGTAGCCTGAAGTATGATGACTCTACATATATTGTCCGTCAAGCAGACGAACAACTTTATACTGGATTAAAAACAGGAAATTTTTGTTACGTCTTCAACTGCCACCAAACAGGCAAATCATCTCTACTACACCGGACTATTCATCGCTTAGAAAAAGAAAATTATATATGTATTTATCTGAGTTTAGCTTTATTAGGTACTAATCAAACTACAGCTATACAATGGTACAAGGGCATTATTTTCAGCTTGTTTCACAAGTTAAATCTGACAGAGCGAATCAACTTTGAAACTTGGTTGGAGCAACAATCAGAACTTGACCCTGTACAACAACTGTATAAATTTGTTGGACAGGTGTTGCTGAGAGAATTTAAAAATAATCGCATTCTCATCTTTATCGATAATATTAATAGCTTGCTGAGTTTGAATTTTCCGGTCAACGATTTTTTGATCTGGATTCATTACTGTTATGAACAGCAAGCACACAACCCAAGCTTTCAACGCTTGGGATTTGCTTTGTTTGGTGTAGCTAGTCCATCTAACCTAATTGTCGATCGACATCGAACGCCCTTTAACATTGGTCAAGCAATTAATTTATGTGACTTTCAATTACATGAAGCTATGCCACTACTTGAAGGTTTAGAAGAAGTGGTCAGCCACCCACAAGCAATATTGCTACATATTATTCATTGGACAAGAGGACAGCCGTTTCTCACCCAAAAGCTTTGTCAGTTAGTTGTGCAAGTTGCCTTAGAAAGTGATAAAGCACCGATTACCATACCGAACGGTTCTGAAGGATATTGGGTAGAACAATTGGTGCGATCGCGCATTATTCAACATTGGGAATTCCAAGATGAACCTGAACATCTCCGTACCATAAGAGATCGCTTACTTTTTGACGAACACAAAGCAAGAAAGTTATTAAATATTTATCAACAGGTGTTACAAGTAGAGGAACTAAGGAATAGGAACCCGATAGATAATTCGATACCAGCCGATAATAGTGAAGAACAGACAGAACTGTTGCTATCTGGTTTGGTGGGAAATTATAACGGCTATCTGAGAGTTAAAAATCCGATTTACCGGAGTGTTTTCACTCTTCAATGGGTATTAAGACAGTTAGAAAATCTTCCCTTTTCTTGGTAGGAGCTAGTAATCAGAATACATCTATATAAATAAATTCTGCATTACTTCTTTAAGAAAAAAGTATAAAATATTACTAAACCATAGCTTATCTACTCGTCTATTTTTGGATTTTGCTTGTGCATAATTTCTGCCAAGTTTTTAACCAAGTTTTGATTACAAGTAGTTCCACAACTATTAATACTCAATATTTAGAGTTCTAATAAAGCGATAATATTTTTGCAATACGCAAGAAAAGTCATAATTTATACAAGTTAAAAATATTACATTATTTAATCACATTTGTACAAATTCAGGTAAATACAAAGACTTCATTTCTTTAGAGAGTTTTTGCAAGACAACCATCAAAACACCCAGTAAAAAAGTAGGAAAAGTAGGAAAAGTAGGATAAATAAATAACTGATGACAATGTTTACTATCAAGCTAGTATAATGTAACTTGTTTGTTAGAGTTCCAATATATCTTAGGAAAAGATGAAATAAAAATGTATAAAAGATTGCCACATTAAATTATAGTTTCAGTATGTAAAAACAAATGTTGCTTGTGACACTCATTTATAACAGCTACTTGGGACAGCCATGTATAAAACTAAACGCGCACGCGGAGTTGTACTAACTTCCACAGGGATTAAACGGTTACAATCAGCAATTCTTTCTGTGGAGATAGTAGAAAATAAAGGCGAACACTTGAGTTTAGAAGAAATAAGCTCGCGCATTCATGTTTCTAGTAGAACTTTGAGTAAATTATGGTCTTTAAGTGAAAGTGTAGATCAAAAAACAATAAAACTCTGCTTTAGCGCTTTTAATTTAGAATTACACAGCGAAGACTACACCATAGTCAACAAAGCAAATGAGACTGAAACATCTAAGTTATTGTCTATTGCAAATATAGAAAAAGATTTATCTCAACGTTCTGAATTAACCTCATTTGTCGAAGAACATCACACACAAACTGAACAGATAGAAAATCTTTGGTCATACCCAGATGGCCCCGTACCTTTAGATTCTCACTTTTATATTGAACGTCCTCCACTAGAGAGAAAGGTTTATCGAGAAGTAACTACTAGTGGCTGTGTGATTCGGATTAGATCCCCCAAACAGATGGGTAAAAGTTCTCTTGTGTTGAGGCTTTGTGCCTTTGCACACAAACTTGGGTATCAAACTGTAAATCTAAATTGCTACCAATTCGATAGTGAGTGTCTAACTGATTTAAATAAACTGTTGCGTCGTCTTTGCTGGAAAATTGCAACTCAATTAGGTATAGACCCAAACCTCAAGGAAAACTGGAATGAAGAAATTGGCTACAACTTGAGTAGCGGCTTCTATTTAGAAAACTATTTGCTAGATCGATGTCAAAGCCCAGTGGTTTTGGTGCTGAATGAAGTTGACCGTTTTTTTGAATATCCTCACATTTGCCAAGATTTTTTTGCATTGTTGCGGTCATGGTGTGAGGAAGCACGACACAATCCCAATTGGCAAAAGCTGAGGTTAGTAATGGTTTACTCAACCGAAGACTATATCTCTATGGATATTAACCTCTCTCCTTTTAATATTGGCCTACCTATTCGTCTGAATGATTTTACTCAACCACAAGTAGAAGATTTAGCTAGGCGGTATAGTTTAGACTGGTTTAAAGCTAAAGATTTGGCCAAACTGATGTCACTAGTAGGAGGACATCCAGCACTAATTCAGATTAGTTTGTATTATCTTAGGTCTCAAGAAATGACCCTGCAAGAAATAATAGAGGAAGCGATCGCCAATGGTGGTATCTACCGCGATCATTTATGGCGACAGTTGATCAAACTGCAAGAAAATCCTAGACTTGCAAAGACTTTTGCTGAAATTCTGGCAGCAAAGCAAGGTATTTCTCTTAATCCTATTGACACTTACAAGCTTGAAGGTTTAGGATTAATTCGCTTTGAAGGCGATCGCGTCTTACCGCGTTACGGACTCTACCAGGCCTATTTTGCAAAACAGTTATCGACAATTGTTTGAGCGAGCAGCTATCAAGAAGAAATTGAAATTTGCGGTTTTTATAATAATTGATACTAGCTCTTTTTAAATATTTTTTTACAAGTCAGTGGTTATCCCTTTTTCAATAAATAAAGCGGGAGGTTTAGCAGTCGCAGTCTTGCCGCTTTACGTCGATTGCTAAGTGCTGAACCAGAAGCACAGAAGGCGAAAGGCAAGATAATTTGACTTGTTTATAAATGTTTCTTTAGACCCATAGGGAATGTGTAGATGCAAAGCGGCTTGTCGTCAGACATCGCTTTCTCCGTAGTAAAAAAATAGGAATAAAGCTAAAAGTTAGATAGAATAAACTGAATTATTACATAAAACTGTGCTGTAAAATTTGTAATATTTAATTTCAATAATTTATCTACAAATTACTAGTCATTATGTTAATGTCGTTATTTGATAATCACACTTAGATATGAGATATCAAGTAGGCGGTAGTCTCCGCAGTGACGACCCCACATACGTTACCCGTCAGGCAGATGAACAACTCTATGCTAGCTTGAAAGCTGGCAATTTCTGTTATGTCTTCAACTCTCGTCAGATGGGCAAGTCATCGTTACTACAACGCACAAGTTATCGTCTTAAGTCAGAAGGGCATAGCTGTGTTTACTTAGATATGACTCGCTTGGGTATTGAAGATACTACACCAGATCAATGGTATAAAGGCATTATTATCAGCTTATTATATAGCTTGAAATTAGCGTCACAAATTGACTTTCAGTGTTGGTGGGAAATGCAAGCAGGTATTTCCTCGGTGCAAAAACTACAGCTATTTGTTGAAGATATCTTACTACCAAATCTCAAAAGTGATTCTCTACGAGACGGCAAAGCCAAACGCATCTTCATATTTATTGATGAGATTGATAGCCTGCTGAGTTTAAGTTTCCCAATTAACGACTTTTTTGCTTGGATTCGTCAGTGCTATAATCTACGATCGCATAACTCAAACTTTGAACGCTTGGGATTTGCACTATTTGGTGTAGCTAGTCCCTCCGACTTGATTGCTGATAAACGCCGCACGCCCTTTAACCTTGGTAAAGCAATTGAGTTACAGGGCTTTGAACTGCATGAAGCCACGCCCTTGCTTCTAGGATTAGAAGAAGTAGTCAGTCAACCACAAGCAATACTACAAGAGGTTATTTATTGGACAGGCGGACAACCCTTTCTGACACAAAAGCTCTGTGACTTAATTACTCAAGTAGCCTTTGAAACTACTAGAGGGAAGATTACCCTACCTCCAGGTACAAAAGCATTGTGGGTAGAGCAATTAGTGCGATCGCAGATTATTCAAAATTGGCAGTCACAAGACGAACCCGAACATTTGCGTACTATTCGCGATCGTCTTCTATTCGACGAACAACAGGCAGGGCGGTTGTTGGGTATTTATCAACAGGTATTGCAAGCAGAAGAGGCTCTTGAGCAGGGGAGCAGGGGAGCAGGGGAGCAGGGGAGCGGGGGAGAAGAGTTTTCCCCTTTGCCCCTTCGTTCTGTTCCAACTGATGATAGTCGAGAACAGACACAACTGTTGTTGTCCGGTTTAGTAGAGAGACACAACGGCTATCTCAAAATTAAAAATCCCATCTATCGGAATGTTTTTAATGCCCAATGGGTGTTGAGACAACTAGATAATCTCCGCCCCTACTCGCAAACATTCAACGCTTGGGTAGCATCACGTTACAAAGATGAATCGCGTCTGTTGCGAGGACAAGCTTTAAAAGATACTCAAAATTGGTCACAGGGCAAGAGTCTGAGCGATTTAGATTATCAATTTTTAGCCGCAAGTGTTGAATGCGATCGCAAAGAAGTGCAAATGGCATTGGAGGCAGCACGGGCCAAAGAGGTAGAAGCACGACTAGCACAAGAGAAAAGAACGGCTTTATTACAGAAATATTTACTAGTTGCAGTCAGTATTGGATTGCTCGTTTCTAGTAGTTTGGGAATAGGAACTTTCATTTTGTATCACCAGACTCGCAACAGTGAAACTCAAGCTAAAAACAGTGAAATTCGAGCGCTTGTATCTTCTTCTGTGGGATTGTTTGCCTCAAATCGCAGATTGGATGCACTTGTAGAAGCAATCAAAGCAAAAAAAAGACTGCAAAAATTAGGTAAATCAAATACAAATCTTGCACCTCAAGTAGAAAATGCACTGCAACAAGCAGTTTATGGAGCAGATGAGTACAACCGTTTTTGGGGTCATACAGCAGCTGTTCTAGCTGTAGATGTCAGTCCTGACAATTCTCTGATTGCCTCAGCAAGTGTAGATCAAACAATCAAGCTTTGGCGACGTGATGGCACACTAGTTGCAACTCTCAAAGGTCATAAGGGAGCAGTTAGGACGGTCGATTTTAGCCCTGATGGTCGAACACTCGCCTCGGCGGGTGAAGATGGGACTATTAAACTGTGGAAGCGAAACGGTCAGCTGCTAAAAACTTTTAAAGGTCACACGGCTTTGGTTTGGGGAGTAGCTTTTAGTCCCGATGGTCAGTTTTTTGCCTCTGCCAGTTGGGACAAAACGGTGATAGTTTGGAAGCGAGACGGCACAAGGCTCAACACGTTTCAAGCTTACACAGAGGGATTTAGCGGAGTAGCGTTTAGTCCCGATGGTCAGCTTATTGCTGCCACAAATCTAGACAAAACAGTAAAACTTTGGAAACGAAACACTACAGGCTGGCAAAATGCCAAGCTAGTACAAACTCTCCAAGGTCACACGAGTTGGGTTGTAGGAGTAGCTTTCAGCCCTGATGGTAAGACCATTGCTTCATCAAGTGAAGATAAAACTGTCAAACTTTGGCAGCGAAATAGCACAGATGGAAGCTACCGCCAATATCAAACTCTTACTGGACACAGTGCCGGGATTTGGAAAATTGCCTTTAGTCCCGATGGTCAGACTATTGCCTCCGCTAGTCTCGACAAAACAATTAAACTTTGGAACATTGATGGTACAGAACTCAGGACACTCAGAGGGCACACTGCGTCCGTTTGGGGAGTGACTTTTAGCCCTGACGGCAACTTTATTGCTTCGGCAGGCGCAGAAAACGTTGTCAGACTCTGGCAGAGTGAGAACCCATTCCAAAAGTCTATCATTGCCCATCAGTCCGGGATTTGGTCAATCGCTATCACCTCGGATAGTTCGACCATAGCCACAGCTAGCCACGAAAATACCGCGAAATTTTGGAGTCGCCAAGGCAAATTACTCAAAACTTGGACTGAATCTGGAGGCTCAATCTCCCAAGTTTCATTCAGTGGAGATGATAAATTAATTGCTCTTAAAATTAACAATGATACGATAAAACTTAAGAAGCCAGACGGCACCAATGTTGCTACTTACAAAGTTCCTGACAGCAAAATCATCGAAGCGCTATTAAGTGCTGATGGTCAAACAGTTGCGATCGCAACTGTTAAAAAGATTGTTCAGATATGGCAGCGCAATCGCCCTACACCACAGATTCTCAAAGGACATCAAGCAGAAGTGTGGCAAGTTGTATTTAGTCCAGACGGTCGATTCATTGCTTCAGCCAGTGGCGACGGTACTGTTAAGCTATGGACACTTGATGGCAGATTGTTCAGAACTCTTACAGGACACAGTGCAGCAGTATGGAGAGTTGCTTTTAGCCCTGACAGTAAAATGGTAGCTTCTGGAAGTGGTGACAATGCCGTTAAACTGTGGACACTCAATGGGAAGTTGTTGAAAACATTCATTGATCACAGTGCAGCAATTTGGGGAGTAGCGTTTAGTCCCAATGGAAAAATACTTGCTTCTGGTAGCGTAGATGCTACTGTCAAACTCTGGAAGCTTGATGGTACGGAAATAACGACCCTTAGAGGACATACCGCAGCGATTAGGCAAATAGCTATCAGCCCCGACGGGAGTTTTCTAGCTTCAGGGGGTGATGACAACACGCTCATTCTTTGGAATTTGCAGCGAATTCTCCACCTAGATGCACTGACTTATGGTTGTAAGTTGGTGCAGGATTATCTGAAAACTAACACAGCAGTTGAGAAAGGCGAAACTCCTACGGAGTCGCTGCGCGATCGCTCACTCTGTAATCACTCTCAGAACTATTAGAAATATTTCTTAATAGAAATAGAGATCGCTTCATCATCTCCATAAATCGAATTTTTATTAGTAAATAAGATGCGTTCGCCCTGAGCTTATAAGTTGTCCTTAAAGCGATATCGGTATCCACAATATTGTCATATAGATCCAACAGTTCAGGCAAAGCGTAGTAGAGTTAAAGTAAGAAATCTCAAGGTACGTGTAGGGAATGGCACGCTTGATAACGTGAAACCTCGTCTGGGCAGGGTGTTGGCAGGGTGTTGGGGGTAGGGGGTAGGATGTAGTGTTAATAAACATTAGACTTCTTGCAGAAGTGGGGGAAAGGGGAAGGGTTAAAGGGAAAAGGGATGGAATTTCCCCTTTACCTTTAACCTTTAACCTTTAACCTTTCCCCAACCGGAAAGCAAAAGTTACTTTTGCAAGATGTCTATTCAAGCTCACGAGGTGAAACAGAGATTACTTATTCTTCATTCCCTACACCCCACACCCGATACCCTACACCCTTTCATCCTTATAGATAATGGATTTACCCTTATCAAGCGTGCCATTAGTACGTGTAGGTATGATAACCTACCGCCTATAAATTTAACAGCATATACAGCAGTAACGTCGATCGCTCACAAAGCAAAATTGTCGCCATGACTAACTCAACTCCAATGGATGACGAGAAAAAGCTCCCCAAGAAGAAAGGCAAGTCGCTTCCTCCCAAGCTGATTATCTGGGTAGGAAAGTTTGTCTGGACGACTATGTGGCAGATAATGATGTCAAATCTTGCTCCTCGCAATCAGTCGGGAGCATATATTCGTCCTAATAGCCAGTTTCGCAAGTTCATCGGTACAGAAGAAGGGAATCCACACCCACCAGCAACGGGGCGCTACAAACTCTATGTTGGGCTGGGCTGTCCTTGGGCGCATCGAACTTTAGTTGTGCGATCGCTTAAAAAACTCGAAGCGGTAATATCAGTTTGTATAGTCTCTCCTTCTCCCGTTGAAGGCGGTTGGATATTTAACGATGAAGTTGAAGGTTGTCGCACACTGGCTGAATTTTATCAGAAGGCAGAACCCGGCTACAGTGGACGCTCTACAGTGCCAGTATTATGGGATAACCAAACAAAAACCATCGTCAATAATGAAAGTTCAGAGATTATCGTCATGCTGAACTCTGAGTTTAACGAGTTCGCCAACAATCCGACGCTAAATCTTTACCCAGAAGAACTTAAAGAGAAAATTGACTGGTGGAATGAGAAGATTTATCACGCGGTAAATAACGGGGTGTATCGTTGCGGCTTTGCCCAGACTCAAGAAGCATACAATCAAGCCTGTAATGAACTGTTCGCAACTCTCGATGAGATTGAACTCGCATTGCAGACTAATCGCTATCTCTGCGGTGAACATTTGACACTTGCAGATGTGCGGTTATTCACGACATTATTTCGGTTTGATAGTGCCTACTATGGGCTGTTTAAATGCAATCGGCAGCGAATTCGAGACTATCAGAATCTCGGAGCTTATCTGCGCGATTTGTATCAGCTTCCAGGTGTAGCTGACACTTGCGACGTAGAAACTGTGAAGCGGGACTACTACGGAAATTTATTTCCACTCAACCCCGGTGGGATTATCCCGAATGGGCCAGATATGTCTTATCTTAATCAACCACACGATCGCGATCGCATTGGCAGAGTGAATGCTTCATGAACCAGATTAATCGAGTTGCAATTGTCGGTGGAACTCATGGCAATGAGTTTACAGGAGCATACCTAATCCAGAAATTTGCCCAGTTTCCCGATTTAATTACTAGATCGAGTTTTGAGACAGTCACTCTGTTGGCAAATCCTCATGCTTTTGCCGCCGGAAGACGATATGTAGAGAAAGATTTAAATCGCTGTTTTCTCAAGCAAGATTTACAAGATCCGACTTTGAATAGTTACGAAGATTTGCAAGCTAAATTAATTCAGGATACCCTAGTATCAAATGGGGATAAACAAGCCGATTTCATCTTAGACTTGCACAGCAGTACAGCTAATATGGGTCTGACAATTATTCTTGATAATAGTCATCCCTTAAACTTAAAATTGGCTGCTTATCTGAGCCAGATTAATCCTTTAGTTCGGGTTTATCGTTGCTCTTTTAAATCAATTGCAGAAAACCCATTTGTAAATTCTCTGTGCGAATTAGGCTTTGCGTTTGAGGTTGGCCCAATTGCCCAAGGACTTTTAAAAGCAACGCTGTTCCAACAAACAGAGGAACTTATTCGCGCCCTTCTGGACTACCTAGAACAGTTTAACCAGGGTAAAATTCTATCAAATAATAAAACGTTGATTCTCTATGACCATTTATCAGTTGTAGACTACCCAAAAAAACCGGATGGTACAATCTTTGGAATGATTCATCCAGAGCTTCAGGATAAGGATTATCAAGCCTTGAACCCAGGAGATCCAATTTTTATAACTTTTGACGATAAAACAATTGTTTATGAAGGTGCATCTACTGTTTGGCCAATTTTTATTAATGAGGCAGCTTACTACGAAAAGGGAATTGCAATGTGTTTAACCCAGAGGCAGCAAATCAACATCTAGGATGTGGATAGCAAAGTACACACAAGTCTTTTAGAGTGGTTCCACAGGCTTTTAATCCCCCCAACCCCTCTCGAAAAACAAAACTGTTTTTTATTCCCTCAAAGGCTCAAAAAAGACTTGTGTTGTACACGAAAGTACTTGTGTTGCGCACGAAAGTACTTGTGTTGTACACGAAAATACTTGTGTTGTACACGAAAATACTTGTGTTGTGCACGAAAGTACTTGTGTTGCGAACGAAAATACTTGTGTTGTGCACGAAAGTACTTGTGTTGCGAACGAAAATACTTGTGTTGTGCACGAAAGTACTTGTGTTATGAAAGAATGGCACTAAGAAAAGCCCAAAAGCTTGTGCCGTCTTGTTTCCAGCCTGGAGGCTTGAGAATGTATTTAAAAGAGGCTCTGCCTCTTGTCAAGCTACTGGAGGCGGCAACCCTTCCAGAATGGGTTCCCTGCCTAGAGCCTCTTAAGCAGTCAGAGCAAGGGCTGTATCTTTCTTAGTGCGATTCTGTTATGAAGGAAAGTACTTGTGTTATGAACGAAAGAACTTGTGTGTACACCGTAGCCAAAGCATCGCGGAGGGGAGACAAAGCGTAGCTTTGGCGGGGTGGGGTTGTTTGGGTTTAATAAGTAATCAAGCAGACATGATATGAGGGGCTATGCTTACGAAATGCTGCTTTTAAACTAACTCTTTATTTTGAAAATTAGGAGCCGCAAATATTCTAGCTTGGGGTTTCCCTTAAACTCAGCCCCGATCGAACTATAGAACTTGACTAGTAAAGTCCAAACCTTAGACTATAATTGACGCTTAAAATTGTCCAAATAATTTAACTCATAATGAAAACAAAGCAAAAAGGAAACAAACCAATAGCCAGTCTTTCTCTAGATTTGGATAATATTTGGTCTTATTTAAAAAATCAGGGCGCTCCGGGTTGGGAGACTTATCCTTCTTACCTGGATATCGCAGTACCTCGTTTCTTAGATATTCTCAAGCAATGGGATTTGACAATCACAGTATTCATTGTCGGTCAGGATGCAGCGCTAGAAAAGAATACCAAAGCAATACAAGCGATCGCTAGCGCCGGTCACGAAATTGGCAACCATTCATTCTATCACGATCCTTGGCTACATCTGTATTCAGAGAATGAAATTGAAGAAGAGGTGGCACTCGCCGAAGAACATATCAAGCGCGTCACTCATCAACATCCTATCGGCTTTCGGGGCCCAGGATACAGTTTTTCTCCAGCAGTATTGAAAGTTTTAGCACGACGAGGATACGAATATGATGCTTCGACTTTCCCTACATTTTTGGGGCCTATAGCACGAGCATATTATTTAATAACTTGTAAATTGAGCAAGGAAGAACGTAAAAAACGGGAAGCGCTGTTTGGCGGTTTTAAAGAGGGTTTGCAGCCTCTAAAACCTTACCAGTGGCAACTAGATAAGGATAGGCTAACTGAGATTCCCGTTACCACCATGCCAGTTTTTAAAGTGCCAATTCACTTTAGTTACATAATGTTTCTGAGTACATTTTCTTCGGAAGTGGCGTTAGTGTACCTGCGAATTGCTCTGTGGCTGTGTAAAGTTACACGCGTCCAGCCTTCTTTGCTACTCCATCCTACAGACTTTGTAAGTCAAGAAGATGTGCCAGAACTCTCATTCTTTCCTGGTATGAGTGTTCCCACTTACAAAAAGCTGGCAATAGTGAACAAAAGTTTAGAAATTATATCGAGTCAGTTTAATGTTTTGACTGTTGGACAACACGCTAAATTTGCAGTTGATGCCCTTAAATTACCTGTATTAGTGCCTCAAAAAAGGTAAAAATATCATCTATGCAATTTATTAACAACAATTCAGAACTCAGGAGTCAGAATTCAGTTGTCGTAGGGGTATAGCATTGCTCATTGGTGTCAACTTAAGCTAAAAGCTAGTTTTAGGCTGGGTTTTAGCTTAAGTTGCAATGAGTATTGCTGTGCCCCTACCGCATGGTATATTTACCTGAAAATAGCATCTAAACTTGCACAACAAAATCTGATGCACTCAGAGTTGGCGCACCAGTCAAAGTTGCAAATAGACCGCCACTACCAAAACCAGCCGCACTGCCATTTTGGTTGTAAAATAACTGTCCACTCACAGGGTCGTAGATAATTTTCGCTGTGCTGGTTCCCCTATGAGAAGTGATTTGAAAATCACTCTTGTTACTAAAACCTGTTCCAGGAGTTGAAGCGATCGCACTAAAGGTAATTTTATCTAAAACAATCTTATCACCCTCGGAACTGTTGAAGTCAGCGATCGCATCTATACCAACAGCAGTCGCGCCAAAAACTGCATCGGTGTTGTAAACGAAAGAGTCAGCGCCAGCACCGCCAACGAGAGTATCATTGCCAGCACCACCGACGAGAGTATCATTACCAGCACCACCTCGCAATAGATCGTTGCCACTCAAGCCATAGATAATATCATTACCCCCTTGAGCATTAATCACATCGTTGGAGTTTTCAAAACCTGTGATGCTGTTATTCAGGTCATTGAGGAATGTGACAGTGTTTTTGTTAAACAGGCTAGTTTGAGTAGAGTTGGCATTAAAGACATCAAAGCTGTCGGTGATGTTAGTTTGCCCATCAAACTCTATATTGCCAATCGCAGGTGTTGCTCCAGAAGCAGGCAGATTATCGAGGCTTTCTAATTTGAAGTTTTGCAGAGTGACTTTGGTATTAGCAACATTTTCAAAGGTAACTTCTAAGTTGTTAGCATTTTGAGTTAATTGCAGATTTTGGGCAGTCAAACCCGAACCCATAAATTGCAAGGTATCAACATTGGCGATCGCTGCTGATGTTGGGGTTGTGCCTTTCCCAATGCCACCAAAATCGGTGATGGTGTCATTGCCATCCCCAGGGCGAAATACAAATGTATCTTGACGGCTGTTGCCTGTCGGAGTGAGGGTGCCGCCACTGCCCAGATTCGTCTCCCCAAACACTACATAGCTTTGTCCAACAGAACCTTTGCCGTTGGTGTTGGGACCAGTTGCCCCAATAATCAGGTCGTCAATGCCATCATTGTTGATGTCCCCCGCATTACTAACCGATAAGCCTGAGAAGTCACCTGCTGCAATGCCGTTAACTATAAAGCCATTAGTGCCATTCAAAGAAAAGAGGTTAAGGTCAGAAAGGTTGAGGGTGCCGCCAATGCCCAGATTCTTACCCCCAAACACTACATAGGTTTGCCCAGCAGAACCTTTGTCGTTAGGGGAGGCACCAGGTGCCCCAATAATCAGGTCGTCAATGCCATCGTTGTTTATGTCCCCCGCATTACTAACTGGGTTGTAACCTGCTGCAATGACGTTAATTATAAAGCCATTAGTGCCATTCAAAGAAGAGAGGTTGAAGGTGCCGCCACTGCCCAGATTCGTCCCTCCAAAAACTACATAACTTTGCCCAGGACCATCTCCAATAATCAGGTCATCAATGCCATCGTTGTTGATGTCCCCCGCATTGCTTACTGAGTTGCCTAATCTGTTATATTCAGAAATGCCGTTAATTATAAAGCCATTAGTGCCATTCAGGTTAGAAAGATTGAAAGTGCCGCCACTGCCCAGATTCGTTCCCCCAAACACTAGATAGCTTTGCCCAGCACCATTGATGCCGTTGGGGTCGGCATAAGGTGTCGCAACAATCAGGTCATCAATGCCATCGTTGTTGATGTCCCCTGCATTGCTGACTGAGACGCCTGAGAAGTCACCTGCTGCAATGCCGTTAATTATAAAGCCATTAGTGCCATTCAAAGAAGAGAGGTTGAAGGTGCCGCCACTGCCCAGATTCGTTCCTCCAAACACTACATAGCTTTGCCCAGCAGAATCGTTGCCGTAGGGGTAGACACCAGGTGCCCCAATAATCAGGTCGTCAATGCCATCGTTGTTGATGTCCCCCGCATTGCTGACTGAATAGCCTGAGTTGTCACCTGCTGCAATGCCGTTAATTATAAAGCCATTCGTGCCATTCAAAGAAGAGAGATTGAAGGTGCCGCCACTGCCCAGATTCGTCCCCCCAAAAACTACATAGCTTTGCCCAGCACCATTGATGCCGTTGGGGTCGGCAGAATATGCCCCAATAATCAGGTCGTCAATACCATCACCGTTGATGTCCCCCGCATTCCTGACTGAGAAACCTGAGTTGTCACCTGCTGCAATGCCGTTAATCAAAAAGCCATTAGCGCCATCCAAAGAAGAGAGGTTGAAGGTGCCACCACTGCCCAGATTCGTCCCCCCAAAAACTACATAGCTTTGCCCAGCATTATCTTTGCTGTAGGGGTTGGCATTCCTTGCCCCAATAATCAGGTCGTCAATGCCATCACCGTTGATGTCCCCCGCATTGCTGACTAAGAAGCCTAAGTTGTCACCTGCTACAATGCCGCCATTAATTATAAAGCCATTCGTGCCATTCAAGTCAGAGAGGTTGAAGGAAGAGTTGGCATCCGCACTACCGACAAGGGTATCATTGCCTGCACCACCGATAAGGGTATCATTGCCTGCAACACCTCTGAGCACGTCATTGCCACTCTTGCCGTTGATGATGTCGTCACCCCCCTGACCATTAATGATATCAGCGGAGTTGTCAAAACCCGTGATGTTATTGTTGAGTTCATTGAGGAAAGTCACCGTGTTCTTGTTGAATAGCGTAGTTTGAGTGGAATTGACATCGAACACATCAAAGCTGTCGGCGATGTTGGTTTGCCCATCAAATAAGATATTGCCAATCGCAGGTCTTGCTCCAGAAGTTGGCACATTATCGAGGTTTTCTAATTTGAAGTTTTGCAGAGTGACTTTGGTATTAGCCACATTTTCAAAGGTAACTTCTAAGTTGTTAGCGTTTTGAGTTAATTGCAGATTTTGGGCAGTTAAGCCACTACCTGTAAATTGCAAGGTGTCAACATTTGCAATGACTTCTGCTGAAGGATTTGTACCTTTCCCAATGCCAGCAAAATCGGTGATAGTGTCATTGCCATCACCAACGCGAATAATAAATTTGTCTTGACCCCCGTTGCCTGTTAAAGTATCGTCTCCAGTTAACCCATCGATGATATTATTGCTAGGTGTGCTAAATAAGTTATCTGCATCGGGAGTTCCAGTCAGGTTAGGAGAGGTGTTGCTACTGGCAATATTCGTCCCTCCAAACACCACATAGCTTTGCCCAGCACCATTGATGCCGTTGGGGTCGGCATCTGGTGCCCTAATAATCAGGTCGTCAATTCCATCGTTGTTGATGTCCCCCGCATTGCTGACTGAGATGCCTGATGCGTCATATGCTGCAATGCCATTAATGAAAAAGCCATTAGTGCCATTCAAGTCAGAGAGGTTAAGGGTGCCGCCACTACCCAGATTCGTTCCCCCAAACACCACATAGCTTTGCCCAGCATCGACAATGCCGTTGGGGTCGGCACTACTTGCCCCAATAATCAGGTCGTCAATGCCATCACCATTGATGTCCCCCGCATTGCTGACTGAGGAGCCTGATCTGTCACCTACTGCAATGCCGTTAATCAAAAAGCCATTCGTGCCATTCAAATCAGAGAGGTTGAGGATGCCGCCACTGCCCAGATTCTTCCCCCCAAACACCACATAGCTTTGCCCAGAAATACTGATACCATTAGGGTCGGCACCACTTGCCCCAATAATCAGGTCGTCAATGCCATCACCATTAATATCCCCCGCATTGCTAACTGAGGAGCCTGAAAAGTCACGTTCTGCAATGCCGTTAATCAAAAAGCCATTACTGCCATTCAACTCAGAGAGGTTGAGGCTGCCATCACTGCCCAGATTCGTCCCCCCAAACACTACATAGCTTTGCCCAGCATTATCTTTGCCGTTGGGGGAGGCACCATATGCCCCAATAATCAGGTCGTCAATGCCATCACCATTGATGTCCCCCGCATTGCTGATTGAGGTGCCTGAGTAGTCACCTACTACAATGCCGTTAATCAAAAAGCCATTAGTGCCATTCAAATCAGAGAGGTTGAGGCTGCCGCCACTGCCCAGATTCGTCCCTCCAAATACCACATAGCTTTCCCTAGCTTCAAAATTGCCGTTGGGGGACGCACCATATGTCCCAATAATCAGGTCGTCAACACCATCGTTGTTGATGTCCCCCGCATTGCTGACTGAGTTGCCTAAGAAGTCATTTGCTGCAATGCCGTTAATTATAAAGCCATTAGTGCCATCCAAAGAAGAGAGGTTGAAGGTGCCGCCACTGCCCAGATTCGTCCCCCCAAACACCACATAGCTTTGCCCAGCAGTATCTTTGCCGTTGGGGGAGGCATTTCGTGCCCCAATAATCAGGTCGTCAATACCATCATTGTTGATGTCCCCTGCATTGCTGACTGAGTAGCCTAAGAAGTCACCTGCTGCAATGCCGTTAATCAAAAAGCCATTACTGCCATTCAAATCAGAGAGGTTGAGGGTGCCGCCACTGCCCAGATTTGTTCTCCCAAACACTACATAGCTTTGCCCAGCATCATATTTGCCGTTGAGGTCGGCATCATTTGCCCCAATAATCAGGTCGTCAATGCCATCGTTGTTGATGTCCCCCGCATTACTCACTGAGACGCCTCTTGCAATGCCGTTAATTATAAAGCCATTAGTGCCATTCAAATCAGAGAGGTTCAGCAGGTTGAATAATGAATTAGCCATGATTTTCTCCTGTGTTTATTTCTTGTTAGTCAGCGAGTGAACTTTAAGGTTCTATGCTTGAAGTTCCGTGTTCTAAGTAGAGGGCTACAGATGTATGTCCTAACACTTGCACAAAAAAATCTGATGTACTGAGACTGGGCGCACTATTAACAACTACAAATTGACTGCTACTTCTGCAACCAGGTTGGCTTTGGGTTTATAGAATAATCGCTTATTAATTAATTTGTATAGTGCGTCAGTTAAAGCACAGTGAAATTGTCAGGAATTTTACTGAACCAGTAACCCAAGAAATATTACTAATATATACATAAATATTTTCAGGATGCTGAATATGTCAGATATGCCGCTTCAATGCAAAAATTTGAAAGAGCAGGTTGAGTCTATATTACAACTTTTACAACAAGAACCAACACTACGTTCTCAAGATATTACACCTGTACGAACTTCTTTAAGTAAGGCGATTTCTCCCAAGTTTGAAATTGTATTTGCAGGTGCTTTTAGTGCCGGGAAATCAATGCTAATCAATGCACTATTAGAAAGGGAATTACTCTACAGCGCAGAAGGACACGCTACAGGTACAGAATGCAAAATCGAGTATGCAGAAGTAGATAAAGAACGTGTTGTTTTGACGTTTTTAAGTGAAGCAGAGATTCGGGAACAAGCAGTTTCTTTGTGTCAGCAACTAGGATTTCAGACAGTCACTAATATTAACCAAACTGAGGTAATTAACCTGCTACGTCAAGGTTCTGAAGCGATTATTCAGCAGGAGGGTGGTGAGAGTCAATCAGAACGTGCAAAACAGGCGAAGGCGTTAATGTTGTTGCTAGAGGGATATATGGCAAACCGCGATCGCATCAACACGGTTAATAATGCTACATACTCAATGGAGCAATTTAACTTTTCCAATCTCAAGGAAGCGGCTGGATATGCGCGTCGTGGTAGTAATAGTGCGGTATTGAAGCGGATAGAATATTACTGCAATCATCCTCTGCTACAAGATGGTAATGTAATTATTGACACGCCGGGGATAGATGCGCCAGTAGAGAAAGACGCACAACTAACTTATGCCAAAATTCAACATCCTGATACTTCGGCGGTGGTGTGCGTGCTAAAACCTGCTTCGGCGGGTGATATGACAAAAGAAGAAACAGAACTTTTGGAATTAATGCGGGAGAATGG
Organism: Nostoc sp. LEGE 12454; assembly: GCF_056620565.1. NCBI lineage: Bacteria > Bacillati > Cyanobacteriota > Cyanophyceae > Nostocales > Nostocaceae > Nostoc > Nostoc sp. LEGE 12454. The sequence goes on along the minus strand of NZ_JBWQXL010000017.1, from coordinate 68,493 downwards.
GGGAGTACGCGATCGCGTTTTCTATGTCTTCAACCGGATCGATGAAACTTGGTATAATACTCAGCTACGGCAACGATTAGACGATTTGCTTAGTGGGCAATTTGCCAATTCCAGGAAGGTTTATAAAACCAGTGGATTATTAGGATTTTATGGCAGTCAGATTAAACAGACAAGCCCACAAGATAGATTTGGTTTAGATTCTGTTTTTGCAGAAAGTATTAAAGGTTTAGATGGTAAAGAAGAAACTCCACAATTTGTCTATGCCTTTAACAACTACTGTGTAAATTCAGGAAAGCTATCTTCCAGTAAATTCCGTGTCTCTGTGAACGGCTTTGAAACTCCAAATCAAAATTATGTGCGCATTCTGGGAGAGTGGGGAAATGAACTGATAAAAAAGCTAATTCAAGATAGTGGAACTGAAGAATTTCGCACAGCTATTACTCGTTATCTTACCGAAGAAAAGCGTCCCCAATTATTTAAAAATCTTGCTGATGATTTGGAAGATGTTTGTATTAAGCTCAAAAAACATTATCAGAGTGTCCAACGCGATTTAGATAGTCAGCCCCAAGAAATTGAGACGATGAAGGCGCAAGAGTTACAATGCCTAAATCAGCAACTACAGCAAATTGGCAGAGAATTTAGCGAGCATATCAAAGAAGAAGTTAACCATGTAATTAATAATTCTTGTGATGCTTTTGAAGCAGATTTTAAGCAATTGCAATCACGAATGATTCGCCGCTTAGATGAATTGCTAGATACTTTTTCTGTAGCTTCTGCTTATCAACGTGCAACCATCAGCCATCCTCGCAACGCTACTGCACCTTTAATTGCTATTTTAGTAGAGGCATTTTATTACTTAGCAAATCAATTAGAAGATATTTTGGTTGAATCTTCTCAGCAAGTAGTTGCAAATTATTTTCAGCGGTTAATTGAAAAGATTCGCAAGTCAGAATATTATCGTCAACTGTATCGTTTATTAGATAATGATGGCGGTATCGAACAAGAGATTAGAAGTTTAGAAAAATTAGTTACTCAAGCACTGGTGAGTGCAGCTAGTGTAGAGTGCGATCGCTTTGTGCGAGAAAGCCCTAGATTTTACGATGAAGGCACTTTTTCTATATATCAATTTCGCCAAACTTTATCGCAAACTTCTCAAGGTTACGACGCTGAAAGTATCGTGGAAGCAGAACCAGCCATTAGGCAGTTATTGAAGTTAGATTTTGAACCAAAAGTTTCCCAAACTATTCGCAAATCTTTCCGTCAAACTATCAATCAAACACTGAAAAGTCAGTTATTGCCAATGGCAGATCGGCAAGCAGATGAAATTTTGCAACAATACCCACAGGCACGTGCTTATTTAGAGAAAATATTAGAACAAGAAGCTGAAGAAAAAATTGCAAATAATCGCCGATTGTTGAATGTTGTTGAAGAAAATATTGCAGCATATAATTCGGCAGTTTCTAGTATTAATAGTTGTTTACAGACGATGCAATTATACGATCGCCTTTTGCCTATCATCAGTGATTCATTTGCTACTGATGCTAAGTTGACTAATAATGGATTTGTGATTTCAGATATGATACAAAAGGTTTAATTTTATTAGGACTTACGCACACTTTACAAATTCTTGGCGTCTTGGCGTCTTCTCTGCGAGACGCGAAGCGCGATGGCGGTTCGACAAATTAAGCTTTTGGGCGATTTTTGCGTAAGTCCTATTTATATATCGCAATCCTATTTAATTTGTGAAAATTCGCGGTATCCAGATCCCCGACTTCGTAAAAGTTGTCGGGGATCTAACTTTTTAGAATCCTAATCCCCAACACAATAATTATGAATATCAAGCGTCGGGAATTTCTTGCAACCTGTGGGCTGGCTACTTTAGCCACTCAAATACCAACACTTACCGCCCAAGGTAAGCCATCTCTAAACACCATCCGCAAGCCGCCCCGCCTACAACCTGGCGATATCGTAGGGTTAATCGCCCCTGCGGGTATCGTTGACGCTAAAGACATTGAAGCCGCGCATAAATCAATTTCACAGTTAGGTTTAAAAGTCAAGCTGGGGAAACATATTTTAGATCGTTATGGCTATTTAGCGGGTAAAGACAGCGATCGCGCCCAGGATGTAAACTTGATGTTTAGCGATCGCACCATCAAAGCAATTATTCCCATGCGTGGAGGTTGGGGTTGTAATCGCATTTTACCCCTACTCAACTACTCGCTAATCCGCTCCCATCCGAAAATTATCATCGGTTACAGCGATATTACGACGCTGTTGTTAGCAATTAATGCCCGTAGTCAAATGATTACTTTTCATGGGCCAGTTGCTACGTCTACCTGGAATCGATTTACAGTCGATTACTTCAAGCGCATCCTATTTAATGCTGAAGCGGTGACTATGCAAAATCTCAACCCTAGCGAAGTGCGGATGGAGATAATAGCACCGGGAAAGGCGAGAGGTAAACTTGTGGGTGGAAACTTGTCAGTCTTATCAGCAATGGTAGGTTCACCTTACCTACCTTCTTGGAACAAAAGCATTCTGTTTGTGGAAGAAGTTGGCGAGGATGTTTATCGTATAGATAGGATGCTGACGCAATTAAAAACTGCTGGGATACTTAATCAAATTGCTGGCTTTATCTTTGGGCAATGCACTAAATGTAGTCTTGGAGATGAGCCGTCATTTACATTAATGCAAGTATTGCAACAACACATACTTCCTTTAGGTATTCCTGCTTGGTATGGTTCAATGATTGGTCATATTAAGGATAAATTCACTTTACCAATCGGTGTAGAAGTGGAAATAAATGCTGAACTTGGGACAATACGAATGTTAGAGGCGGCTGTTAGCCTTGTGTGAATGAGGCAGGAGGTTGGAATAAAAAATAGTGGCTCACATTTTATCTAAATTGCAAGCCACTAAATTGGAGATTTTGATGTTCTTGACTTTAATCCTTGCTCGTGTCTGACTTTTCACTATAGCTGCGCCTTGACTCCCACACTATATTTGCAGCATTCAGACAAAAGACTATGTGTATCAAGTTTGGAAATGCTTATTTATGACGACCGAACCATTTAGAGGCGATCGCTCCTAAAGCTGCACCTACCATTGGATTACTGAGAAACTTCAGAATCGCTGGTTGTTCAGCCATCACCTCTTGGAAGATGTCAGGATGGCTATGATATGTGAAAGACGCCAGCTTGCTGAGGTCATCTGCATTCATGTGGTTAGCGTTGTGGGTAGAAAGCCCCAAATCTCGCTCCAGATGGCGCTCGTCTAGACCTCTTTGCTTTAAGTGTTTGAAAAATGCCCGTGCAACATTATCCCGTTCATTAGGCTTAATCTGAGCGATCGCTTTTTGGAGTTCTGGCTCCAGCTGGCTTGGTGGAATGCTGTTATGGTTGAAAGATTGACTAAACAATTGCCGACGTTGATCGTGAGATGAACGCTGGGCAAAATCGTCAAAATTTTGGTATTCCTGAGTTTGGTCAGATGAAACATCATCTAAAGACTCTGTATTACCGTGAGCCAACTCGTTGAGAATTTCGCGTTTATACTTGTCACTGCTGCTCATTTTAAATGTCTCCTTTTTATACTTGCAATCAACTGAATTAACTCAGGTTTTCTCCAAAAAATGAGTCCCTATTTATAGTCAACTTGCTGAGATTGCACATCATACTGAGCCGTCAAAATCAGTTTTTTGTCTGGTGCATACATCAAAACTTTTAAGTCTTGATTAGGGAAATTTTTGTGAAAACCTTGGAGTAAGGATTTTGCTAATGGTCGCACTTCGGTCGGACGAACTTTAGGCGTAATCACGACACCTAACTTATTGTTGTCACGTACATAAGCATCTTGGACAATTCCCTTGGCTGTAGCGACAACCCAGTTCCCAAAATCTTGACCCTGTACACTGTTACCGCGTGACAACAAGGCATAGTCGGCACTATCACTGATTCCAGGCGGTAATTGAGTTGGTTGTTTAGCTTGAACAGTACCACTACAGGCGGCAGTCGTTGTTAGTACTAATACCAAGACTAAAGCTGTTAAAACCCGACGAAACTGTTGAATTATTTTCAATTTAAGCACCTCATTTAAACTAATGACTCTTCTGCAATATCAATCTAGTGAGAGTATTTCGAGTAGAAGTAGGTAGAAAACCCGCTCCTACTAGCTCAAATACAATGACCTTTGAGTTTAATTAGATTAAACCCGGTCAGTTTTATTGACTATTGGAGTTCCATCAGTGTCAACGTCTAATTCTTCGCGTCGAATGATTTCCTGAACCTCAACAGTTTCTTTATCTACAACTTTTTGCACTCTGACTTCTTCACGCAAAAAAGCTTCCTTTTGGACATCTGCAACTTCTTCATAGAGTTCTATATGTGTTACTTCGCCCTCACGGAAGTTAGCTGTTTGAGCAGACACAACTTTACCTGCGTCTTGAGGAGTCACTCGCTCAATCACGACTCGCTCTCTTTCTACCGGAACAGAAACTCTTGCAGTTTCAGTTTCGACATGCTTACCAATCGCTACTTCTCCGGTTTTCCGGCGCTGTTTATTAGCAACTAGCCTTTCTTCGTAGAGTTTGAAGGTTTGGTCGTCGTGAGCACTGACATCATATAGATCTGGCTCTTGTGCGTAGCTGTAGTTGTTGCGATCGGGACTAGAAGTAGTGCGCCCTACTGTCGATGCTACCGCAGCCGCAGATGTTGCATCCAGAGGTGCTGAACTTTCTACGGACGGTGTGCGATATGCTCCGCGCACCCGTTCTTCATAGTCGTAGTCAAGTGCTGTATGCTCTTGATATTCAGGTAAATTTTCGGCTTGCTCTCTTGTCATACCAACGACATATACTCGGTCTGCTGTAGAGTCAATACGCGATTTACCTATTGGTAGCAATACTTTCTTACCAAAAATCCAAAACCCTAAGTCAAGAATTAAATAGCGGAATGCTCCTTGGTCATCTACTACAGCATCACTTACTGTGCCAATCTTTTCATCAGTTCCCTGAACATACACACCCATCCCTTTGATGTCTTTACCAAGAGTATTATGGTAGTCTCTATCAAATTCACTTATTTTCTGGAGTGGCATTCTTTTATTCCTTAAAATTTTGCTGTGTCTTTTTTAAAATTACACAATTTAGTTTAGGTAAATCTTCTCTCCAAGGAGTGACTTCAATCATCTTGATATTTCATCAATCGAACTAATTAAATATAGTTTGATAACCCCCAAGCATGATACAACACAAGGCTTTTAGCATTAAGTTATTACTCTCAATTAAAATTTATTTTAACTAAATTTTTATAACTTTTGTGACTAGTTTCTAGCATTTATGTGACTACTTACTAGCAGTAAACTTAAAGTCTAAATTTAGCTAAATCGATACATACCATCAAACCTAGCTAGTTTAATATGTTTATTAATACCTTACACTTAAATCAAATATCCTCACATTCTTAAATATTTATTGCCTTAAGTTGTAATGCTTGCTCTATCACTCTTGTTGAAGACAGAATTTATTCCAAAAGATTGATGATAAGTAAATCTAAAAATGCCTAAATATTATTAAGCGTATTTACTCATCATCGGTATGCGGAACAAGCGCTCCATAAGTTGATAAATTGTGGCTAAGTGTAAACTTTAAAACTGCTCTCATTGCAGAAAATCAGGAGATAATTATGGATACAGAGTTACAACAAGATAAGTATGTCGATACTGCCTCCCCAAACCAGATGGAAGCACTTAAAGGTTCAGAGTCTGGAAACCTGGCAATGTTGCCACCCGCCTCGGAAAATGACGAACAATGGCAAAAAATTGGTAGACAGATTTCTATATTTTTGGCAAAAATACCTGAGTACATAGGTAGCTTCTACCAAGAATACAAATTGCTGATTATCAGCTTTGCGTTGCTTGTGATAACAGTTACGGCACTAAGGATTTTTCTAGCGGTACTCAACGCCATAAATGATATTCCCCTAGTTTCTCCATTTCTCCAATTAATTGGACTTGGTTACACAGTTTGGTTTACTTCCCGCTATTTACTCAAAGATTCGACTCGGCAAGAATTAGCAGTAGAAATTCGCTTGCTTAAAAAACAAATTCTAGGCAGAGAAGAATCACAGACTTTAAGCTAACTAAAGTATAGTGGCGGATACAGTGTATCTGAACTTTTGGTCAAGTAAAAAGCTGAGTTTTGCTTGACCATTGTATAAAACTGTAGACTCTTATACCACATTAGTTAAATTAGCAGGAAAAGGAAATGTATGATCAAGACAAATAGATTAGCTTCGCTGACAACAACAGTATTTCTTTCAACATTGCTAACAGTCCCTCTGCTTTCTAGCTGCGGCGGAGGTTCCCAAAATGCTGCGCCACCTCCAATTGACAATACTGTTGGGAGAAATTTAAATAATCGCGCCCCCGTAAATCAACCCCAAGCTAGGAGGGGATTAAGTACAGGGCAGAAAGTGGCAATCTTGGCAGGAGCCGCTGGACTTTTCTACCTCTACAATCAGCGAAAGAATGCCCAAGGAACGGGAGCGCAGGGGAAACACTACCTTTCTAAGAATGGGCGTGTTTACTATCGAGATGCTCAAAATCGCCCTGTCTGGGTAACACCGCCACAAGAGGGCATTCGTGTTCCAGAGGAGGAGGCACAACAATACCGGGACTTTCAAGGATATAACAACAGTCCCGCAGGGCGAGACTTAAGGGGTTTGGGTGCAGGTACTGTTCCGACAAATTAATTTTTGTACAGATTATAAATAGATGGCGTTTAACCGTCATTCTATTTTTTAATATAATGTTTTTCCGTATTTAAAGTTAATAATATTCATAAGTATAATATCAAGCATTATTATACTTTTTCAGAAAAGTCTTTTTTAAAAGTTTAGGAGTCACAAATGAATTTATTAGAAAAAATCTTCGGTGGCGGTGAGGTTCCAGAAAATGACTACCGCAATTTTGTCAATCGCTATGAGCAAGGTTTACCTCATGAGGGATACTCAGATGAAGAAGTTTTAAACCGTTATCAGCAAGTATCTAGACAGTTACCTCCAGACCTTTATCAGGAATCTGCACAAGAAGCCTTTAGTCGGATGTCACCACAAGAGCGGATGCAGTTTGGTCGCTCTCTTCAACAGCAGACACGCTCTTCAAACTTGAATTTTCCCGATCTAAACCAAGATGGTATAGACGATCGCTTTCAAGACCCAAATTATCTTGCTCAAACCACAGGCCGGGTTCACCAGCAACAACCAGATATACTCAGTCAAATTATGAGTGGTGCTGCGGGGAGCTTTATGGGTGGTCAAGGTGGTAACATTATGAGCAATCCATTAGCGAAGGGAGCAATGGCTGGTATCGCCGCCCTAGCTATGAAAAAGTTAATGGAAAGATGCAACCAAGGAAATTACGGGCAGTATGGTAACGTCCGCCCAGCTAGCCAAGACCCCTACGGCGATCCGGCGGATTACAGGCAGTATGGTAACGTCCGCCCAGCTAGCGAAGACCCGTATGGAGATCCGGCTGATCAACAGTACCGCTAGTAACCTCAAGCAGCAAAGCTGCAATTCATAATTACAATCAGTGAAAGCTTGAACTCATCATTGATAATTATGGTCAAGTAAAAATCAATTTTTTTACTTGACCACTTTTTATTAGATTGGTATCACCTGGTGGAAAATCTCTAGCATTGTTGGTGATTGTTTAAAGCGACTCAAAGGGGCTGAGAGTTATATTATAGCAAGGTCAATTAGAAGAAAATCAGGCTTTATTTCATCATTGTAAATTACCTACGTGAGCAGCCGATTGGTAGTAAGAAAATGAAACAGTTAGCAAAAACATTATATAGTAAGCTTCTGCATTTATTTAAGCAGGTAAGGGGAATTACAGTTTCCCGTAATCCAAATCAAAAGGAAACTAATGTTGCTCTTGATGAAGAATTTCTGGAACACTCAACTACTCAATTAAAAAAACAAATTCCTCTTCAAGACAGAGTTAAGGAATCTGAGCAAAACTTACAATTGAATTACCAGGATTCAGCAAAACCTCGGCAATTCAAAAAAGCTTCTTTATTTCCTGATAGTAAGACTAATGTTGCTGCATTGTCGCTAGTTTTGTATGGAGTTGCTGAAGTCTTATCTCAAAAAATGAATCTGTCATGGAATAAAGTAAATAATACTTTTAGTTACGAAAGAGAAACTGAAACTGGAAAAGGAAAAGTCTTTTATTATGTAACAGATAATCCCGAAACTCCACAACCAGAAACACTGGCAGAAGAGGCAGCTTTAGTTGTTATAAACGAATTTGATCCAAGAGCTTGTGCTATTCACCTGATTTACTGTGCCTTAGTAGCTAGCCTAGATAAACCTTGGTCAGGCAATTTTGTAATTGATGACAAGCAACTACTTGAATACACAGGTCTTGTAAAACGCAGGGATTTATGCAAGCATGAAAAATTGAGTATTTTGTACCACTTGTTACGGCAACCTGCTCAAGTACTAGCTTGTATTGCATGGCCTAAACAGGAGAAAGCTGGAGCTTTTACTGTTGCTGATTTAAAGATTTGGGACATCAGCATAATACGAGATTTTGAAACAGATAAAGCTGGCAATAACAAGCTAGTGGGTTTAAAGGTGATCGGTCAAGCTGGAGTATGGACAAAATACTTCCTCAACAAATCTAAATACGACTACCAGACTGGAATTATTACCAAGAAAACCGTACAGAAACTATTTAGTATTGGTAAACAAAATGCTGGCGCGGCTAGAATGCTAGTTTGGCTAACCTTCCAAATCAAACCGGAATTCCAGGATTGTGTAATGGGCAAGACTCTGATGGAGATTGCTTACGGTGCAGACAAGGTGTCAATAGCAGAGCAAGACAGACAGCTTAGACGGCAAATGGCTGATGATTTGGAAACTGACTTGAAAGTTGTCAAAGAAGCCGGATGGCAAGCAGAACTGGAAACAGGCCCAGCTTGGTTAACAAGCAGCAAAACTGCTAAAAGACCTATAGGTTACTGGAATCAAATACTCAATTCTAGATGGCGTTTTAATTTACCAGCAGAAGTACAAGAACGCTTGACCGTGGACTCGAATCAGCTAAGTGCAAACAATATCCAGCCTCTATCAGGTAATGTCATTAGAGAAGCGAGAAAAGCAAAAGGCTGGTCTAGAGCATTTTTCGCTACAACGATGGAGAAAAGCGTTTCCTGGGTTGATGCAGTCGAGACGGGTACACGTCAGGTTTCTCAAAAGGACTTGCCCAAGTTGCTCAATACACTAGAACTACACGTTAACAGGTATTGATGTTTGCAAGCCGCATACTCGTGCTGAGTTAATTTTTGCTAGATACTATTACTTATTGCAACTGCGTCGGCAGGGGGGTTAGGTTTTTCCATGACGTGAAAAGTCAGTGTTTATGTAAGGTTTCGGTAGAAGCCAGTATTCGTCCTGCCTCCTGCCTCTCTTGTTAATATTTTGATAGACAGTATGAATTTCTCCTCGCTATGTTACGACTAACTGAAGTAAAGCTCCCGCTCGATCATCCTGAAGATGCGATCGAGACTGCCATCCTCAAAAAGCTGCAAATCACGGACGAAGATTTGATCGGCTATTCCATCTTCAAGCGTAGCTACGATGCCCGTAAGAAAGGAGAGATCGCTCTTGTTTATATTCTGGATGTAGAAACGACTCAGGAAACCCATCTACTCAAGCGCCTGAAAAAAGATCCTCATGTAATGGCTACGCCAGACATGAGTTATCGCCCAGTGGCAAAAGCACCGAGCAATTTGGCGATTCGCCCTATCGTGATTGGTACTGGGCCTTGTGGTTTATTTGCAGGTTTGATGCTGGCACAAATGGGGTTCCGTCCCATCATTTTAGAACGTGGGAAACAAGTTCGCGATCGCACCGTTGATACCTTTGGCTTTTGGAAGAAAAAATCAGACTTCAATCCCGAATCCAATGCCCAGTTTGGCGAAGGTGGTGCGGGTACATTTTCTGACGGCAAACTCTACAGTCAAGTCAAAGATCCTCAGCATTATGGGCGCAAGGTACTAACCGAACTCGTGAATGCGGGAGCCTCACCAGAAATTCTCTATATCAACAAACCGCATATCGGCACATTCAAACTCGTGGGAATCGTCCAAAGTATGCGTGCCAAAATCGAATCCCTTGGTGGTGAAATTCGCTTTGAAAGTCGGGTGGAAGATATTAACATCGAAAATGGACAGGTGCGGGGAGTCACCCTCGCCAGTGGGGAATATATCGCCAGCGATTATGTGGTTTTGGCAGTGGGACACAGCGCCCGCGATACCTTCCAAATGCTATACGATCGCGGGGTTTACATCGAGCCAAAACCTTTTTCCATCGGCTTTCGGGTCGAACACCCCCAGTCTCTCATCGATCAATGTCGTTTCGGCGCTCAAGCTGGTCATAAAATTTTAGGTGCTGCCGATTATAAACTGGTTCACCACTGTCAAAATGGTCGTTCTGTTTATAGTTTTTGTATGTGTCCGGGGGGCTTGGTGGTTGCAGCCGCATCAGAACCGGGGCGGCTTGTCACCAATGGGATGAGCCAATACTCTCGCAATGAGCGTAATGCCAATAGTGCGATCGTTGTAGGCATCACCCCCGAAGATTATCCGGGCAACGCTTTGGCAGGAATTGACTTCCAACGGCGCTTGGAAGAACGAGCATTTGAGTTAGGCGGTGGAACTTATGAAGCTCCAGGACAGTTGGTGGGAGATTTTCTCAACCATCGCCCTTCTACAGCATTTGGCACAGTTAAGCCGTCTTATACACCTGGGGTACATTTGGGCGATTTGAGTCAGAGTTTACCAGATTATGCGATCGCCGCCATCCGCGAAGCCCTTCCCGCTTTTGACAAACAAATTAAAGGATTTGCGATGAATGATGCCGTGTTGACTGGCGTGGAAACCCGCACCTCATCACCAATTCGGATTAAACGCAAAGAGGATTATCAGAGTTTAAATACAGTCGGTCTTTATCCAGGGGGTGAAGGAGCGGGATATGCAGGGGGAATCCTCTCGGCTGGTATCGATGGAATTAAAGTGGCGGAGGCGGTAGCTTTAAGTATTTTGAACAATTGCGTAGTTTAACGCCGTAAGCATTATAATGCGAAGTCTTCAACGGCGACTTGGAAATTATCACCGACATAGACACTGTTGAGCATTAAAAAGTTTTTGCAACACAACTCGCATGGGCGTTGTTATACCACTCAATCGAGTTGCGACAGGGTTTGATAGTCTGTGTAGCCATGTTCACTACCACCATAGAACGCCCTCACGTCACTTTCGTTCAGAGGGGCATTGAGCCGTAGCCGATCCACTAAGTCAGGGTTAGAGATGAACAGTCGCCCGAAAACTATGGCATCAGCCCGCCCGCTTGTAATTGCTTCATCACCTCGTTGTCGATCGAACCCACCCACAGCTATCAGTGTTCCTTGGTAAACGGGACGTAGGAGATCGATGGGGTTAAACTTTGGTGCAGTTCCTCTGGCGTAACCTCGGTCATACCCCACGTGCAAGTATGCCAAACCCAATGGACTGAGTGCTTTTGCAACATAAGTGTAAGTTTCGGCAGGATCGTCATCAAATGTGTCGTTGACTGTGAAGCCGGGGGCAATCTTGACCCCAATCCGCTCCGCTCCCCGGACGCTACACAGAGCATTGACTACTTCGAGCGTGAAGCGAGTTCGATTCTCCAATGTACCACCATAGGCATCGGTGCGTTTGTTGGAGCTGCTGACTTGGAACTGGTTGGGTAAATATCCGGTTGCTGCATGAAGTTCCACACCATCAAAACCTGCTTCAATAGATAGTTCTGCCGCTCTGCGATACTCCTCTACTATTTCGGGTATTTCGTCCAATTCTAACGGACGGGGTATCTCAAAAGGGACTTTGCCATCCCAAATGTGAACTTCTTCGGACACCACCGGGACAGCCGAAGGTGCGATCGGTCGGGCATGGTTAGGTAATAGGGAGGAGTGCGACACCCGTCCAGCGTGCATCAGTTGCACAAATATCCGACCTCCAGCAGCATGAACTGCATCTGTGACTTTTCGCCAGCCTGCAACCTGCTCCTCGTTGTGCAACCCAGGACAGGTTGTGTAACCTCGCCCCATTGGACTTGGATGCGTCCCTTCCGTAATAATGAGTCCCGCCGAAGCTCGCTGGGTGTAGTATTCGACCATTAAGGGGGTAGGTACACATTCAGTAGTTGCCCGAAGACGGGACATCGGAGACATGATGATGCGGTTGGGAAGGTCAAGCGAACCTAGTCTAACTGGCGCGAACAGTTCTGATTTTTCTGGCATTGGCATTTTTCCTCTTCTAGAACCAGGGCGATAGCGTAGCGGTAGCGAGTTCACGAGCGTCTGCTTGCGGCGGTAAACTACGCTCCACCGACAACCTCAAAATACTGCCCTACAGATAACTTCAAGATAACTGAATCTGGAACGCTGACAAATAGCTCTGATTAATTGCCCCATAGATCGCCTTGCGGTATCACTATTTATTATATGGAAAGCTTGCATATAATCTTTTTCTTGATGACGACAAATAGAGCATTACAGCCAATGCCTGTCATTTGCCTTTTACACCATTATCTGGTACTGCCAATATCAATTTTAATATCAAGCCCCACCTAGATGCTTTCGAGGTAGGGCTTTTGCTTTTATGGCTGGAATCGATATGCAATCATCTATCAAGCGCGATGGCGTACACGCCCTTTCCGAAGGCGATCGCAGTGCATAATTTATCCGATTGTTAAAGCTGGTTCTTTACAGAAGTTAAATAGGGCTGACTCAGTTTTTGATTCATCTTCAAATACAGCAGATATGTACCATTCACAGGGCGAACCATTCGTATATTCAGCCCAAGCAATTGTTGCTGTTTCACCTGATGGAATCCCTGATTCACCCAAGTTAAATGCGGCCCACTCTTGCTCGTCAACAGATACCCACAACTCTGTAATTGCCAATTCAGTTTTATTGGTAACGGTAAAGGTGAATTGGTCTGACATAAATAGCCTTGCCTTTTAACGATAAATAAATTGCAGATTGTCAGTCACTAGATTATACTGCCACTTGTTTCAAAAGTTGTTATACTAACTGCCAGAATATAGACTTATAGCATTTCACTATAAGGTTGATACATTTAGGTAAGCAGAGGGGCAGAGGGGCAGAGGAGCAGAGGGGCAGAGGGGCAGAGGAGCAGAGGAGCAGAAGAGAGGGTTTGCAGGTTTTACATAACAGATTATGAGGCAACTTATAGACGCGACAGGTTGCAAACCGGAAATAGTAAAATCCGATCGATTCTGTCTTAATACAGTTTTGCGTAAAAGCGTAGCATTTTTAATGCAGAGAGATGCATTGGCATTGCAGAGAGATGCATTGGCATTGCAGAGAGACGCATTGACATTGTATTGAGATGCATTGACATTGTATTGAGACGCATTGGCATTGTATTGAGACGCATTGGCATTGTAGAGAGATGCATTGGCATTGCAAGGTATTGCCAAATTTAATTCGCTACAAATTAATGAAATGCTGTACTTAATACAACTCATATTTCATTAACTGACAAGGCAACGCTCCGTTGTACACGGCAATTCGCTGGGATGATTTTAATCCAATCGATTGAGACAGTTCCTTGTTGCCACTGAGGACAAATGCAGTCCAGCCTTTGAAGCGTTGTTTCAATACATCGCCCAAAAGTTTATAGAACGCCGCTAAATCGCTATCTCGCCCCAGCCGTTCGCCATAAGGTGGATTGCAGAATAAAATCCCACTGTCTGCGGGGGCGACAACATCGGCAAGTTCCATTTGAGAAAACCATACATGGTTATCAACGCCGCAATTTTGAGCATTGTTAATCGCTTGCTCAATTATATTTTCATCGCGATCGCTTCCCCAAATAGGTGCGGGAAGAGTATCCAATTGGCTGTCCTTAGCTTCTTGCAGCAGCTTTTCTAAAAGGGGCAGATCGAAATCGAGCCAATTTTCAAATCCAAAGCTTTCGCGAAACAGTCCTGGTGCGATGTTCAGTGCCTTCAAGCAAGCTTCTAGGGGTAAAGTGCCAGATCCACACAGAGGATCGTAGAACATCTGGTCTGGTTGCCAGCCTGAAAGCTGAATGAGAGCCGCAGCGAGAGATTCCTTGAGAGGGGCTGCTCCCACCGCAGGACGGTAGCCTCGGCGATGCAGACTATTTCCAGAACTGTCAAGTTTGACGGTACAAAAGTCGCGTTCAATATGAACATTAACCCGCACATCTGGTTCATGAAGCTCTACATTTGAACGCTCGCCCAGATTTTCTTGCTGCTGGTCAACGATCGCATTTTTCACCTGGAGAGATGTGAAGTGGCTGTGGTTGAGGTGCTGGTTTTTGCCCGTGACATTCACCGCCAGCGTCATGTCTGGCGTCAGATAGTTTTGCCAATCGATAGTTTGGATACCGCGATAAAGATCCTTGGCATCAAGGCATGGAAACTCATCGATGTTCACCAAGATTCGGAACGGCAGCCTAGCCCAGAGATTGACGCGATAAAGTAAAGTGCGATCGCCCTCAAAGGCTACACCGCAAAACCCCGGCTCTACGGAATGGGCACCCAGTTGCTCTAACTCCTGAGCCGCGAGGGTTTCTAATCCGCGAGCAACCGTTGCAAAATACTGATTCATCCTCTAATCCAAAGCATTATCTTCACTGCTCACCCATTGACGCACTTTAGCTTAACTCATATCTTGTAACATTCTCTCTCGTTAAGTCTGCGATTATAACCTTAGTAAGGTAGAGGCAGGAGTCAGGACACAGCAAATATTTTTTGAAAGAGATTATATTTTCTTCAGTTTAAGTACTATCTTAAATCAATTAACCTTGCTAATATCAAGCTGAAATAGCATTCAGGCACTTTGCAATACAACTCATCAATAAAAATAATCAGAGGGAAAAACTATGAGTTTAGTATCTGATATTGTTCTGCTGCAAGACTTAACATCGTCCTCTAATGAGGGTGTAGTCCAGCTTAAAGCCGTACTACCTGCGACGGTAAATCGCTTAACCAACCCGAAATTAGCAAATATATTTGGTGATGACCTGAAATTTGGTATTGCCTCTTTCAAGGATAAGCCACTTGTGCCTTTTGGCGGTTACGCTGACTATGTATATCAAGCAGAAGTCGCTTTGACAAATAAAGTCACAACAATTAAAGACAAAATCTTTGGCTTTGAAGCTTTTGGTGGCAATGATGGGCCAGAATCACAATTATTTGCACTCTTGTTCGCAGCTTTAGATAACGGCAGTCTTGGTTACAGAGTAGGTTCATTTCGTGTTGTGATAATAGCTACCGATGGTATTTATCACGTTGCCGGCGATCGCGCAGCAGTTAGGCCAGATAGTATTGGCAATAATGGAGATGCGATAGCTGATGCTTTTGAAGATTATCCACAGGTCGGACAAGTAAAAACTGCGCTAGAAGCAAATAACATTATTCCAATTTTTCTAACTACGAGTAATGTTGCAGCCAATTACGAGACACTAGTTACCCAGCTTGGTCGAGGTGGTGTACTGACTGTTGGTTCTACAAGTGAGAATCTTGCTGATGTCATAAAAGAGGCAGTTGCTCGATCCAGAAATGCGATAAGTACTGATGTCGCTACAACCAAGGGAGACGATACCTTTAGTTGGGGGAATTTTTCGGCTGGCGATAAGGTTATTTTTGCTGGGGATGGTGATGACAGTATTTCGCTTTCTGGTGTTGTTGGTAATCATTACATTGATGGGGGGGCAGGTTCTGACATCCTTTTTGGTGGAGCTGGTGCAGACATCATAGATGGGGGTAGTGATGACGACAACCTTCTAGGGGGTAAAGGTAATGATATTCTTTTTGGCAGTAGTGGAAAAGATACTCTGATCGGCAACACAGGCAACGATTACCTACAGGGAGATAGTGGGGACGACTTACTAGAAGGAGGCGCTGGTTCAGATAAGTTTGCATTTGCAACAGGATCGAAGTTTAATATTAGGGAACTTGGAGTTGATATTATTAGTGACTTCACTCTTGAGGAAGACAAGATCCAACTATCTAAATCTACCTTTACCGCTCTAAGTAACTCTGTCTTTCCAACTCAATTAAATTCCGCAGACTTTGCCACAGTAACAAACGATACCTTAGCTGCAAGTAGTAGTGCAGCGATCGTTTATAATAGCGCAAATGGTAGTCTCTTTTATAACCCTAATGGTTCGGCGGATAATTTTGCTGAGATTAATTCCGGGGGTAAATTTGCACAATTGGATGCTACCTCTTTTCCTGCTCTAACTACCGCTAGTTTTGAGGTCGTTTTTTAAGGTTTGTGTCTGATTTAGATTCCTGCATTTTGTAACTCATCTACCTGAAAACTGCTTTAACAAAAAAAGGAGGCGATCGCCAGGAGCAAATTAAACGGTATATTTTTAAGATGCCTCTGCTTACCTCAATAGACTACTATCTATTTGAACTATTTTAAAAAGTGAGATCCTCCCAGACAAACAAATTGAACTGAGATTAATCTATATTTTTCTAAAATCAATCATTGTCTGCCGATAAGTATCTGGCAAACCTGTATCAAAACACTTGCCTTTAACAACATATCCTGTCATTCCCTCTTGCTGACGCAATTGTTCAAGACAAGATGTTAACTGAAATTCACCTCGTTCTCGGAAATTTTGGTTGATATGTTCTGCTAGAAAGTCAAAAATTTTCGGCGTTAGTAAATATAAGCCAAATATACATAAAAAATTATTTTCTGACATTCCTTCTACACGTAAATGCTGTTGTGCATACTCAATAGTCGGTTTCTCATACAGTTGTGTAACTGACAAAATCGAGTTTAACTCTTGCCAAACTCCTGTTACACACCCAGCTTGATGAATAATTTCTGCTGGCATTGTAGTTAAGCCAACAACGTTTTGATTAACTTGTTCGTAAACATCTAAAATTTGACGCGCACAAGATTTTTCAATGTCGGATGCATAAATGTGGTCGCCCAACATGAGTAAAAACGGCTCATTTTGTACCCAATCCTTGGCACAAAATACTGCATGACCATAGCCTAATTGTTCCTCTTGTAACAAAATGGTAATTCTGCTACCTAAATCTTCGAGATATCGGCTATATTCTTGATTTTGTGGTGAAAGTTTCTCTAAAAGCTCTTTTTTGGGTGGGTTTTTCAAGAAATCTGCAAATATTTCTTGGTCATCTGGCTGCACCACAATCCCTACTTCTGTAATTCCAGCACTAATTGCCTCTTCAATAATTGCAAGAATCACAGGTTTTGCTCTACCATCTCGATCGATAATCGGGAAAAGTTCTTTTTTGACAACTTTAGTAGCTGGAAACAAACGAGTACCGAAACCAGCTACCGGAATCACAGCTTTTCTAACTTTATTTTTCTGCATCATATCATGTCCGTATAATTAGTTATGATTCCTCAAGTCTTGCACCCCACCCCCAGCCCCTCCCCGCTCTGAGGGAGGGGAGACAAAGCATAGCTTTGGCAGGGTGGGGCTCTTCAGGTTTAATAAGTAATCTGGCGGACATGATATCAATCCTCATCAGCTTAAAATCTTCCCTCCTCTCTCTGCGCCTCTGCGGTTCGTCATCCCAACTTCTCAAACAACTCCGCTAACACCACATTAGAAAACAAAAACCCTTGGGGATCGATCAAACGCAACCTTCCCTCTGCAACTTCCACCCAACCTTTTTCAAAATACAATTGCAAACACCGACAAATCTCCTCCACCTTCTCTTCCCCAAACGCCTCTACCAACGCCGCCAAACTCAAACCTTCTGCCAAACGCAACCCCAACATTAACGTTTCTAACAATACTTCCTTTGGGGGGGTAACATCACAATCAATTACAGCGCCAGCTTGTACCCACTGGTAATACTCTTTAGTTTTACGCGGACGAGTGAACCGCTTCCCCTCAACATAACTCGCCGCACCCATACCGAAGCCATAATAAGGGCGGTTTTCCCAATACACTCGATTATGCCGACACTGATGGCCGGGTTGAGCATAATTGGAAATTTCATAATGCTCATAACCTGCACTAGTTAAAACCTGCTGACCCATCTGGTACATTTTGACTGTGGCTTCATCGGTAGGCAAAGGAGTATCGCCAGGTTTGTAGTAACGACCAAAGGCTGTACCTGGTTCGATGGTAAGATCGTAAATGGAAACGTGAGTAGGTGCGATCGCCACCGTCTTTTCTAAAGAATCCTGCCATCGATCCAAAGACTGATGCGGCAATCCAGAAATTAAGTCTAAGCTAAATACGGGAATCTCGACTTGGTGGATTAGTTCCACAGCTGCAAAAATATCTTCAACTGAGTGCGATCGCCCCGCCCTTTGCAATAATTCTGATTGAAAGGCTTGTACGCCCAAACTTACCCGGTTCACGCCTGCACTGCGATAGCCTGCTATGTGGGCTAAATCAAAGGTGCCTGGGTCAATTTCCATAGAAATCTCTGCCCCAGACGCAATCCCAAAATGCTTCTGTAGCTCTGTCAGTATCCGTTGTAGCTGCTCTATTGAGAGCAACGAAGGAGTACCACCACCGAAGAAAATTGTCTTCAGAGGTTGACCAAATGCTGGTGTAATGGCAATTTCTTGACATAGCACCTCAACATATTGGGAAATAGTACCAGATGTTTCGCCCCGCAAGCGATCGCCCACAACAGATACCGGAAAATCACAATAAAAACATCGCCGCCTGCAAAAGGGAATATGCACATAAGCAGAACTCGCAATTCCAGAAATACTAAATTTTTTACTCATTTTGAGAAAAGTTTTAAGTTAATCCAACTGCGAATTAGAGACAATGAAAATGAGGTAAGAATAAAGGCGTCAGTCGTCAGGAGCCAGAATAATTGTAAAATCAAGCGTGTAATAACTTCTTGATTTTATTAAAATTATTAAGTTTGTGTATCAAAGTCTTCTTAATTCTGACTTCTGGATTCTGGATTCTGAATTCTTACAAATTAATTAGTTTATTTACAAGTTTTTGTCTTTTTACAACAAAACAATGAAAAATATTAAGATAAAAGCCTTTGGTTATAATAATTGCAGATATTGTCAGCCTAAACCCTTAGTGTAAGTCAATATTGATGAGTTTATCTTACCGATGAAATAAAAAATACTTAACTTTATCGGTTAACACAGTTGCAGGAAAACAAGACAACCATGCTTGACGCCATTATTATTTTCTCATTTATCTTAGCAGCGTCGGGAATAGGGTTCTACAGCATTGAACTACTACCCAATGGGACGCTAGATCAGGTAACGAATCTAGAAGCTTTACGCTTAATTGTTGCCGTCTTTGCCGCTATTATTGGTGGTGCGATCGGGCTGAGTTTCCAGACGACATATCGTCGCCTAGAATCACAAGTCAAAGAAATGCCTCTGGAAGTGATTTTAACTCGTGCGATCGGCTTAGTGATTGGGCTATTACTAGCCAACCTAATGCTAGCCCCACTATTTTTGCTCCCGATCCCGGCAGATTTTGGATTTATTAAGCCATTGGTGGCAGTTGTCGGTAGTATTATCCTCTCCGTTACTGGCATGAATTTGGCAGACACCCACGGGCGAGGCTTATTGCGGTTCATTAATCCCAACACTGTTGAATCGATGGTAGTGGAAGGAACATTAAAACCAGCCAATACCAAAGTTTTAGATACTAGCTGTATTATTGATGGTCGTATTGAAGCCTTACTAGAAACAGGGTTTTTAGAAGGGCAAATTCTCGTACCGCAGTTTGTTTTGCAAGAACTCCAACAAGTAGCGGATGCTAGCAAAGACCAAAAGCGGGTGCGGGGAAGGAGAGGACTAGAAATTCTCAACCGTATTAAAGAAGATTATCCCGATCGCATCCTGATTAATGCAGTTGACTACGAAGATATTCCCACAGTGGATGCCAAGTTAGTACGCTTCGCCCAAGAAATTAGCGGTACACTGCTAACCAACGACTACAACTTGTCTAAAGTCGCCAGTGTTCAAAAAGTACCTGTTTTGAATGTGAATGATTTAGTGAATGCCGTCCGTCCCAGTTATTTACCTGGCGACAACCTGGATTTAAAAATCCTCAAGGAAGGCAAAGAACCCAGTCAAGGCATAGGCTATCTCGATGACGGCACAATGGTAGTTGTTGAAGAAGGTAGCAGCTATGTGGGTGGTGAACTGCGAGTAGTAGTCACCAGTGCTTTACAAACTACAGCAGGAAGAATGATTTTTGCCAAACCCCAAGCTTCAGCATTGGCGTGAAACAATGGGATGTTTGTTTAATTCGAGTGATACTTGGTAATCGGTGCAGGTTGACTGCACCGATTATTTATTGATTGAAATCACGAGACTCACTTGCCTGTAAATACTGTAACTGCTCAATTGATAACCCTGTCACCCTGCCGATCTGTTCTAATGGCATACCAGTACTAAATAGATTTCTTGCCACTTCAAGTAACGCTTCAGCCTTACCTTCAGCCTTACCTTCAGCTTTACCTTCTTGTAGAATGTCTTGATAAATCGCTGACTCGCGCATAATATCTGACCTCAAAACTCGTTTAATAACCTCTTTATCTAATACTAAACCAGCTAAAATCGCTGTAGAAGCAGCAATATTACTTTGAGTTCTAGATTCTGTAATACCATTAATTTCCCGTGCCACTTCGTTAAGTATGACTTCTGGATCGATTGTATTGCTTAAGACCGCCAAAGGTAAAAGTCCAGGTGTTCTCAAAAATACTTCAGTTGGTTGTTCCCAAAGTCTGATAACTGCAAATTCATGTCGTGTTCCAGCAATTGTAAATGTATTTTGTTGCACTAAATTTGAATTTGTCTGCTTGAGGTAAATGACGACTTGATGCATTGCTTTGTCTGGAAAGCGGCGATATACTCGCAACCGATAGTCAATCATCCGAAAAGGAATTTCCGCATCGACTTGGGTTTGAAATTCCAAATGCAATATGCTTTGCTCTGACTGCAACAGAATTAGGGCATCAGCACGAATGGGTTCAAGAGATAATTCTTTTGGACTTAGTTCTGTTAAATTAATAGATTCCCCTAATAACCATCTAGCGAAGTCACTGGAGAAGTTCTCAACTAAAAATTTGCAGATATTGTCAAACATCTGAATTAGTGTAGTTAGTGCCGATGGGTTCGCGTGATGCTACGAGCCTACCTAACAGATCGCCTGTATATTCTGTACGACTATATGCCTATAATTCCATCAAATTAAAGTCTGCGGCTACACAAACAGAGTTATAGATTAGCAGGCTAATTATTTTATGGTCATTTACACAAATATCATATAACTAAAAGTGACTTTTATTTTAGGGCTGATTTGTTGATTGCGTACATACCTTATTTAGCAGCGTCGTTTTTTATAATTTATACGGCTTAAAGGTGCTTAGAGTGCAAAAGCTTTAATCCCAAAATATACGGTTGCAGTATTGATTATTCCTATACCAAAACCTGCAACCGATCTCGATTTGGTAGACGACTACGAGCAGCTACTATATATTTTGTAAATTGGACAGGATGCTTAACATACAATAATAGTGCTATACCTTTGTAGTTAAAAATTTTAATAAACCACGAAGGCTTAAAAAAATCACAAAGCCGACTTTTGCAACATAACTGTATTTGATGGCTAAATCAATTGTTTCAACAAAACGGCTCGGCAGCCAGTTAATCCATTGGTTGCTTGAAGAAGACCGACGAGAAAAAAAAGGGCCTTACCGCAAGGAAGAAGTACATCGCCAGCATTCTTGGTGGCAGGTGATGTGCTTGACTGGTGTAGATTATTTCTCTACCCTTGGTTATCAACCTGGGATTGCAGCACTGGCGGCTGGCGCTCTTTCTCCTATAGCTACTCTGATTCTGGTTTTGCTGACGCTCTTTGGAGCATTGCCAATCTATCGGCGCATTGCTGCCGAAAGCCCTCATGGTGAAGGGTCGATCGCAATGTTAGAGCGTTTACTTCCCTGGTGGCAAGGCAAATTACTTGTACTGTGCTTACTTGGCTTTGTGGCAACTGACTTTATTATTACCATTACCTTGTCAGCAGCTGATGCCACAGCCCATATCATCGAAAATCCGCTGACACCAAATTGGCTTCACAATCAAACGATCGCAGTTACCCTGATATTAGTTGCATTACTAGGTGCAGTCTTCCTGAGAGGTTTCCGAGAAGCCATTGGGATTGCAGTAGTTTTGGTGGGAGCTTATCTGCTGTTAAACTTCATTGTCGTTGGCGTTGGTGTGTATCAGATATTAAATCACACAGAAACGATCCCGAATTGGCAAACTGCACTTTTTGCACGCCATTCCAATCCTTTGATGCTAATCGGCATCTCTCTCATCATCTTCCCCAAACTCGCGCTGGGTTTGTCAGGTTTTGAGACTGGTGTTACCGTTATGCCCCTGGTTAAAGGTAGCAGTAACAGCACTTCGCAGCATACCAAAGGGCGGATTCGGAATACACGCAAGTTGCTCACCACTGCTGCTCTGATTATGAGCTTCTTTTTGCTTACCACCAGTTTTATAACCACTCTACTGATTCCAGCCGCAGAATTTGCATCGGGAGGCAAAGCTAACGGACGGGCCCTTGCTTATTTAGCACATCTATATTTAGGCAATGGCTTTGGCACAATTTACGATTTAAGTACTATTTCTATTTTGTGGTTTGCAGGTGCATCTGCAATGGCAGGGCTGTTAAATATCGTGCCTCGCTACCTACCACGCTATGGCATGGCACCCAATTGGGCACGAGTAACCCGACCTTTGGTGTTAGTCTACACAGCGATCGCTTTTGTTGTCACAATTATCTTCAAAGCAAGTGTAGAAGCCCAAGGTGGGGCTTACGCAACTGGTGTGCTGGTGTTGATCACCTCAGCCGCCTTTGCCGTCACCTTATCAGCCCACCGTCACCAACAGAAGCGGGCCAGACTAGTTTTTGGCATCATTACACTGTTATTTGTATATACCACCATTGTTAATATCATCGAAAGACCAGAAGGGATTAGGATTGCTGGGTTTTTCATCGGTGCGATCATTTTTACCTCGCTGGTTTCTCGTGTTTGGCGTTCAACAGAACTGCGAGCAGAGCGGATTGAAGTTGACGAACTTGCTAGGCAATTCTTTGCCGAAGATAGCCAGGGAACAATACGACTGATTGCAAATCGCTTGAATACGGGCGATGTCCTAGAGTATTTTATGAAAGAGAAAGAGGTACGCGAAGACAACCATATTCCACTCAACGATCCAATTCTGTTTCTAGAAATTCATGTATCCGATGCTTCGGAATTTGCAGATGTGATTAAAGTAAAAGGGGTGCAAGTTGGTGATTATCGCATCCTCCGGGCTGAAAGTGCAGCAGTACCAAATGCGATCGCAGCTTTACTACTTTACATTCGCGACCAAACAGGTAAGATTCCCCATGCTTACTTCGGCTGGGTTGAGGGAAATCCCATACAATACCTATTGCGTTTTATCTTGTTTGGCGAAGGTGACATCGCTGTAGTTACCCGTGAAGTACTGCGGCGAGCTGAAAAGAATCCCGAAATGCGACCTGGTATTCATGTTGGGGGTTGATTTAAGAGTGCTGAGTAATGAGTAATGAGTAATGAGTAATGAGTTTAATTTTCTGTGTAAGTTCTCTAAGTCTATAAGATTTAAGAGTGCTGTTAGCGATAGCGGGGCGTTTAGCCCGTGCTGAGTGCGATTATTACTTTTTTTACTCAGCACTCGTATACTCAGCACTCAGCACTGTTTCGCAGCTTCTGGTTCAAGTTGGAAGAAATTGCCCTAGAATTTATGTAAGTATGAGCCGCTCAATCTGAGATTAACTTTAAAATTATTTAACTTTTTAGAATGCCAGACGCGGAAAAGTTCCACAACCAGCTGGCTAATCACAAGCTGCTGCATCGGCAAGTTAGTAAAAAGGCAAAATCTTCGCTAGTCGCCAGTCAAGAAGAAGGAATGGTGCTTCAGTTACTTGATGGCACTATCCAGGCTTGCAATGCCGCTAGCGATCGCATTTTGGGACTGAGCGCAGAACAGCTTGTGGGGCAAAATTTGCTCGATCCCAAGTGGCAGTTTATTCATGAAGATAGCTCTCCTTTACTCAGTAAAGCTCATCCTACGAGCGTTACTCAAAATACAGGTAAACCTTGTTTAAATGTGATATGTGGCTTTTATAAGCCAAATGGTGAGCTAGTCTGGCTCTTGTTTTCCTCGCAACCTCTGTTTCAAACTGAAGCAAGCAATTTGTATGCGATCGTGACAACTTTTTCAGATATTACGGCATCTAAGTATGCCCAGTTCGAGGATGACTGTAGTTGCGAACAAAATACTCAACAACTTGATGCAGATGAATTTCAGGCATTGTGGGATAGTCAACGTCTGTTTCAACAAATTGCTGGCACTCTTCCAGGGATAATCTACATTTATGACCTAATTGAGCAGCGAAATGCTTACGTTAATTACGAAATTGCTCAAGGTTGGGGCTACACACCAGCAGAAATCCAGGCGATGGGAAAGGAGTTATTTACCCAACTTCTACACCCTGAAGATTTGGCTCGACTCCCTAGCTATCTTGAACAATTTAATTCTACTTATCAGGGCGAAGTTCTCAGCTTTGAATACCGAATTCTACACGCTAATGGAGAATGGCGCTGGTTTTGTAGCTATGACACTGTGTATAGCAGAACTGTTGATGGATTGGCGCAATATCTTTTGGGGATCGCTTTTGATATTACAGAGCGACGACACATAGAAATTTCCTTGCGGCAAAGTAATGAAAGGTTTGAGCTAGCAGCAGCGGCGGTTAATTGCCTAATCTATGACTGGGAGATTGGCAGAAATACTGTGGAAAGAACTCAAGGTCTAACCCAGGTTTTTGGCTACACCCAACAAGAAACGGAACCTACTTTCCAATGGTGGCAAGAACGCATCCATCCCGATGACCAACAAAGAGTTAACGAGCAATTCATGGCTAGTATGGCCAATGGAAACCGTTATCGGATTGAGTATCGCGTGCGTCACCAGGATGGTCGCTATTTGTGGGTAGAAGATCGGGGGTTTGCAGTCCGGGATGAAAATGCTCAGGTCGTTAGGGTAGTTGGTGCGAGTACTGATATTAGCGAACAGCAAGCTGCTCTATGCGAACGTCAAAAAATTGAAACAAATCTGCGCGAAAGTGAAGAACGGATTCGGTTAGCCACTAATGCTGCTGAACTGGGTATGTGGTTTTGGAATATCACCACCAACGAGGTAATTTGGACAGACAAATGTCGGCAGCTGTTTGGAGTGTCCCTAGAAGCCGAAATCGACTTTGAGATTTTCCTTAACTGTGTACATCCAGAAGACCGCCAATGCATTCATGAAGCGATCGCCCGCTCTCTTAAAGAACAGGTTGACTGTGATATTGAATACCGCACCCTTTGGGCTGATGGTAGTATTCATTGGATTTCTGCTAAAGGTCGCGTCTTTTATGATGCTGAGGGTAAGCCAGTACGGATGATGGGTACTACCCAAGATATTACCCAACGCAAACAGGTAGAAAATGATTTACGCCAGCGTGAAACTCAATTAAGGCGCTTAGTTGATTCCAACATTATTGGCATTATGTTCGCTACTCCTGATTACATTACTGAGGCGAACGAGGCTTTTTTAGAAATGGTGGGTTATACACGAGAAGAACTTTTAGCGAGTAAGATACGCAGACAAGATATCACGCCACCTGAATATCATGCTCTCGATCGGCAGGGGCTAGAACAACTTTTAACGGTTGGGATATGTACTCCTTTTGAAAAAGAATACATTCGTAAGGATGGTTCCCGCATTCCGATACTAATTGGTGGTGCCTTGGTGGAGAAAGATCCCGCATCTTGGATCTGTTTTATTCTTGACTTAACCCCCAGGAAACAATTAGAAAAAGCACTCAGGCAACAAGCAGAAGAACTCAAACAGGCAAACCGGAATAAAGATGAGTTTCTCGCTATTCTCTCCCACGAATTGCGATCGCCCCTCAACCCGATTTTAGGGTGGTCATCGCTACTCAAAAGCCGCAAATTTGATGAAGTGACTACAAATCGGGCTTTAGAAACCATCGAAAGAAATGCTCAATTGCAGATTCAATTAATTGATGAGTTGCTGGATGTCTCCCGAATTATTCGCGGTAAGTTGAACCTGACTTTTGCCACTGTTAACCTGGTAGCTGTAATTGATGCTGCATTAGAAACAGTCCGGTTAAGCGCCGAAACCAAATCTATCCAGATTAAAGTACAGCTCGATCCCAATGTTGGTAAAGTGTTAGTGTTAGGCGATTATAATCGCTTACAGCAAGTTGTAGGGAATTTACTCTCGAACGCAGTCAAGTTTACTCCCTCTCGTGGTTCGGTGGAAGTTAGCTTGTCATTGAGTCGCGAATTCACTTCCCACTCTGCACTAATTCAAGTTAAAGATACAGGTCAAGGTATTTCCCCAGAGTTTCTACCCCACGTATTTGAATATTTTCGTCAAGCGGATAGCAGTACAACCAGGACATTCGGCGGACTGGGACTGGGATTGGCAATAGTTCGTCACTTAGTAGAGTTGCATGGTGGTACTGTAAAAGCAGCCAGTCCAGGAATTGGACAGGGAGCAGTTTTTACTGTCAGATTGCCCGTGATGAAGGAAACTGAGGGTGCAGAGAAAGCAGGAGGAGTAGGGGAGAAATTTAACTCGTCAGTTCTGCGTGGACTACGGGTATTAATTGTCGATGACGATGTTGACACACGAGAGTTTTTGCACTTCTTGCTACAACAAAATGGGGCGTTGATAACTGCCGTAGCATCGGTAAAAGAGGCGCTTATAATTATAGCACAAGCTGTACCTAATTTATTAATCAGTGATTTAGGAATGCCAGAAATGGATGGCTACAGCTTGATTAAGATGCTTAGAGCCATGCCCAAAGAGGAGGGTGGGGAAATTCCGGCGATCGCTCTTACCGCCTATGCTGGAGAAAGCGATCGCGATCGAGTTTTAGCGGCTGGTTTTCAGAAACACATTGCTAAACCAGTACAACCAACTGAATTACTCACCTCAATTACAGAATTGCTAGGGTCAAATCACCGCTAAAACTCTATTTCTGTTCATTAGATTTTAGGCTCAACTGAACCGTATTGAGTTATAAGGAATACATTATCATCAGGCTTAAATCTCAATCGGCTTAACCATGACCAAGAAAGATTTGCTTCGCAACCAAATTTTTACGCTGGAAAATATTCTTTCGCCAGCAGAATGCGCTGAGTATATTACTTTAACAGAAAACATCGGCTATACAGATGCTCCTATTACTACCCACCGAGGTTTTCAAATGCGTCCCGACATCCGCAATAATCAGCGCGTTATTCTAGATGACCGGGAGCGTGCTTTTGATTTATGGCAGCGTGTGTCAAATTATATCCCCAAGACCATTGGTAGATGGCATCCAGTTGGGCTGAATGAGCGTTTTCGTTTCTATCGCTACGATCCAGGTCAGAGGTTTGCACCTCACCATGATGGTCCTTATCGCCGAACTAACGGTGAGGAAAGCTTATTGACTTTTATGATTTATCTGAATGAAGGGTTTGAAGGCGGCGAAACCCGCTTTTATCTTCCTGAATACTACATAGATTTATCTAATCTAGCTGTGCTTCCAGTAACAGGTATGGCTTTGTGTTTTGTCCACGAGCTAGTACATGAGGGCGCTACTATTATCCAGGGGCGAAAGTACGTCTTGCGATCGGATGTTATGTACAGTCAATAGTCGAGAAAGTGATTAACCAGCAAAATCAACACAATTTAATCTAACTCCCGACGGCCTTCCAACGCCCTTGCCAAAGTTACTTCGTCTGCGTACTCCAAATCGCCACCCACAGGTAAACCAAAAGCAATCCGCGTCACTTTGGTAAATGGTTTCAATAGCTGACCGATATACAGGGTTGTTGTCTCCCCTTCTACACTCGGACTAATTGCCAGAATTACTTCTTGAGGTTTTTGCTGACTCACCCGGCGCTGCAAAGCTAGTATATTCAATTGATCTGGGCCAATTCCATCAATTGGCGAAATCACCCCGCCCAAAACGTGATACTTGCCTTTGTATTCGCGGGTTTTTTCCAGCGCAATCACATCGCGAGGATCTGCAACAACACAGATAGTGGTGTTGTCACGGTTGGCATTGCGGCAAATTTCACAAACAGGTTCAGCAGATAAGTGAAAGCAAACAGAACACAAGCCTATCTGTTTTTTTGCCTCAACTAAAGCTTGTGCCAAAGCTTCTACTTCTGCTTCTGGTCGCTTCAAAATATGCAAAGCCAGTCGTTGGGCACTTTTGGGGCCAACTCCCGGTAGGCGTTGCAATTGTTCAATTAACCGTGCTAAAGGGCGTGCGTAAACCGTTGTCTTGTCTCCAGAATGTTTTCACTTTAACTATGATGACATTTTTTGAGTACTTCCATCAGACGCAACACTTCCAACTCGCGATCGCTCAGTTCTGGATTTTGCAGCAACTCTACCAGTTTTGTGCCATTTGCTGTGAACTGCCCAAATCGCTTTCATCCTTAGTTTTCAAACACGCCCTAGTAAAAACTTATCCTAACCACTCAGGATTTTTGGCTGTACCATCAAATTGGTTAGTGGTTTTAAACAGTTCATACTGACCTTTGAGAGCAGCTTGGCGAGTCCGATTCAGTAATGCTCTAACTTGTTCCTGACTCATGGGTTTAAAAGTACGTAC
Organism: Nostoc sp. LEGE 12454; assembly: GCF_056620565.1. NCBI lineage: Bacteria > Bacillati > Cyanobacteriota > Cyanophyceae > Nostocales > Nostocaceae > Nostoc > Nostoc sp. LEGE 12454. The sequence goes on along the minus strand of NZ_JBWQXL010000017.1, from coordinate 39,671 downwards.
TGCCTCGAAAGCCTGGTTTAAGATGGGCATACTTTCAATGCCTGTAATCACCGTTGAAGTTGGCAGATTCATCGCGTAATGCAGACATTCGATCGGTTTGACCACATTGCTTTTGAGAATGTTTTGGTCGCCCATTGATTTCATCCCCAGTACAGCAATTCCGTCTTCAACCAGTCTGGGTAAAACTTGCCTCTCAAAACTGCGGAAATGGGCATCCATAACATTTAACGGCATCTGTACTGCATCAAAACGGAAGTTGTTTTGATTGGCAACTTCCAACATTCTCAGGTGTACTAAAGGGTCTTTATGTCCAGTAAAGCCTATGTAGCGAATCTTGCCAGCTTTTTGTGCTTCCACAACTGCTTCCATCGCACCACCAGGGGCAAAAATCCTGTCTGGGTCTTCCATCCGAATAACTTCATGATGCTGCAACAAATCAATGTGGTCTGTTTGCAAACGTTTTAAAGATTCATCAATTTGTTTAGCCGCCGCCGCCTTTGTGCGACCGTCGATTTTAGTCATCAGAAAAGCTTTTTGACGATAACCATTTTGCAGAGCTTTACCCATGCGAATTTCGCTACCTCCATTATGGTAATCCCAGCAATTGTCCATAAAATTGATCCCGCGATCGAGAGCAGTACGGATCAGATTAATACCCTCTTGTTCATCTTTTGGTCTACCAATATGATGACCACCTAGACCAATTACAGATATTTGTTCTTTGGTACGTCCTAGTTGCCTGTAGAGCATTTCCCCTTTTTTAATCTGGAGTGGGGTAGACTGATTTTGCGCTAAAACCTGTTTGGTTAAACCTTGTAAAGCAAATACCCCGGCTCCACCTAAACCAGAAGCAGAAACTACCTTCAGTAAATTTCGTCTGCTAATATCCACAAATTTATCCTTTTGCCACAGTATGAGAACTTGCCTTCATAGCTTTGCATGGAGCAAAATTCGTTGCTTCTAACTCTTGAAGGATAAAAGCAGTGAGGTAGAGATAGATTTTTGATAGAGGGAAGGTAATAGAAAAATATTTTATTGCTGTGTAAGCAGAGGAAGCATTGGAGACATCGGCAGCAGAGGAAGAATCTGATAGTTGTATTCCCGATCTTGTTTCAGTAGTTCAAATGTCAACTCCAACACAATACTTTAGTCTGAAAGTTTTATTTGAGAATTGTTTCTAAATCTTGGTAAATATTATTTGTATTGCTAAATATTTCTTGGAAGTTTTTTAAACACAGGACTTATGCAAAAATAGCCAAAAAGCTTAATTGATCGAACCACCAAGACGCCAAGAACGCCAAGAGTTCGTAGAGTTTGCGTAAGTCCTAAAATATTTATTGCGCGGTTCAAGAGTTGATAAAATCGAGAAAATTTCTTTAGAAAAATCGTAATTTTAAACTTGATTGCGATAATACGTTTAGGTAAATCAAACCTGTTTATCTTAAACTATTAAAGTTCCCCGTACTAAACATGAGTAGGGTCAATGACTGCTTCATCACCAGAAAATTCAATCAGCTCATCAATTACTCATACTTTAGATATAGCTAGGCAAGAGTATCAATATAACTACGTCCATATTCCATCTATTGCGATGCTGGATCGGCTTTCTCTTGCGGAAGAGTTCGCTACTAACTGGTATTTTTTATTAGCCCAGCAGTTACGAGTTGTGTTTATCAATACCTTGATTGTCAACAGAGGCAATCAAGGTTCTAAATCGATTCGTGATGATGTCGAAAAGTTTATTTTAGAAGCCTTTCTCAAGGGAGCAGTACCAGCAAAAATCACTATTCTGGCAAGAATCCTGCAAATTATCCCTCAGTTTTTGCTCAAAAGCATATCTAAGGATGTTAGAGAACTCGACGATCTTTTTTATTCTATTCTGAAAGAAAACGGACTTGTAATCCTCAGAGATGCCCTAAATAGGATAATTAACCTTTTATATGAAGGCCAGCCTACAGGACATGCAACCAGTCTCAAGGACTACGAAAATTTGTTTCCGGTGATTGGTGTACCAGCGATCGCTAAAACTTACCAAGAAGATGAAGTATTTGCCTATATGCGAGTGGCTGGCTACAATCCCGTCACGATCGCGCAAGTAACTACTCCAGGCGATCGCTTCCCAGTCACAGACGAACATTACCAAGGTGTGATGGGAAGTGACGATTCATTAGCAGCAGCCGGACTTGAACGCAGGCTCTACTTAGCTGACTATAAAATTTTAGATGGTGCGGTCAACGGTACATTCCCACACGAGCAAAAATATCTCTATGCTCCCCTAGCACTATTTGCCTTACCCAAAGGCTCAGACCCCACCCGTTTATTGCGTCCGATAGCCATTCAATGCGGTCAAACCCCAGGCCCAGATTATCCAATTGTTACCCCTAACTCTGGTAAATACTCTTGGCTTTTTGCCAAAACAATAGTCCAAATAGCAGATGCCAATTACCACGAAGCTGTTACTCATCTAGCAAGAACTCACCTGTTTGTTGGTGTTTTTGCGATCGCCACCGCAAGACAACTACCACTTACCCATCCCCTAAGAATTCTGTTGCGCCCGCATTTTGACAGCACCTTAGCAATTAACGATGCCGCCCAACGGATTCTCATAGCTCCAGGCGGTGGTGTCGATAGATTACTCTCATCATCGATCGATAACTCTCGCGTTTTAGCAGTGCTAGGCTTGCAAAGCTATGGTTTTAACAGCGCCATCTTACCTAAGCAATTCCAACAGCGCGGTGTAGACGATCCCAACCTCTTGCCTATTTATCCTTACCGAGATGATGCGCTATTAGTCTGGGATGCCATTCATCAATGGGTTTCAGACTACCTGAACCTTTACTACCCTACCGATGAAGACATTCAGAAAGATACAGCCTTGCAAGCCTGGGCAGCCGAAATCCCAGCTTACGATGGTGGTCGCATCCCCGATTTTGGCGAAGATGGAGGCATCAAAACGCTCAATTACCTGATTGATGCCACTACGCTGATTATTTTCACTGCCAGCGCCCAACACGCTGCGGTTAACTTTCCGCAAAAAGATTTTATGGGCTACGCCGCAGCCATACCATTGGCAGGTTATTTACCAGCCTCAACTCTCAAAAGAGAAGTTACTGAGCAAGACTACCTCAATTTGCTCCCTCCCTTAGATCAGGCACAACGGCAATACAACCTACTCAGCTTGTTGGGGTCTGTGTACTACAACAAGCTGGGCGATTATCAGCAAGGGTACTTTACAGACCAAAAAGTAAAACCATTGCTACAAGCATTCCAGAGTAATCTTCAGCAGGTAGAAGATACCATCAAGCAACGTAATTTACACCGTCCACCCTATGAGTATCTACTTCCTTCTAAAATTCCTCAGAGCATCAATATTTGATTTAGGCACAAATGACCAATGACCAATGACAAATGACTCAAAATAAATACTATGACACTTAAAGATAAAGTCCTCAAAGGTCACGATCGCCAGCTTTGGCTTGCACCTATACTAGCCAAAGTAGGTTACGATACTGCGATCGGCAAGTTTCTCCGCTTGATTTTTTATTACATGGATGCGTCAATCATGCTCAATGCATGGCGGGACTTTCTTTACATCCGTAAGGATAATATTGGAGACAAGTATTTTGCAGTAGACCAAGCAATTATGCATTCCTCTCACTCGCAGGTGAGAGAACTAATGCAAACCCAACCCCAACTGCGAGGAAATGATTTAGGCATCATCAGAATATTAGCTCCTAGCTACCTGCTGGATAATCCTCTGAGCTTGGGAACAAACGGTAACGAACACACAGGACTACGTACTGTAATCTTACAAGCCTTACCGGAACCGTCAGGGCAGATAAACTTTTTAGGGAATCTAGTAGAGCAAAGCCTGTTAGAAGCTGCTAAACAAGACAAATTACACATCGGCAACGATTTGCCAAAAATTATGCTGTCGAGTTTGCACCAACTAGTTTTTCAAATATCTTTATCTGAAAAAGAAATCGCAGCATCCGATAGTTACATTAAAGGTTTGGCTCTTGCATCCTTGCCTAATTTTATCAGCAAGTATCTGCTAGCAATATTAACAGCGCCAAAAATTCGGCATCGTCAATATTTAACTAACCGATATAAACAATCAGCTAAATGGGCATCTTACTTTGAAACAGGCGCTCAGTATCAGTTGAACGAACACCAAATTGCTAATACCCTTTTCGATATGATTCATATCGCTGGTACTGCTGGCACAAGTGCGCTTTTGGGATCTGTGATTGGTGTTCTCTGCTTAGATAATACCCTTAGAAATGATGTAGTATCAGAAATAAATGCTGTCTGGAATGGCAAGAAAAGTTTAGATCCAGATGCTCTAGAAAAGTTAACACTTCTCAATCAAGTGATTTTAGAAACGGCTCGTCTCTATCCACCTGTGCGATTTGTTAGCCAACTCACCACTGAAGCGGGTGAAGTTGAGATTGGAAAACAAAAATGTCCATTCCAAAAAGGTACTCGCTTGCTTGGCTCTATTCTTACAGCTAATCGGGATACCAATAGATACCAAAATCCAGATGATTTTGATCTAACACGGGATTTTTCAGATATCTTATCTTGGAATGGCGAAGGGCATGAACGAGCCTGTCCTGGTACATCTTTATCAATTGGCTTTATCAAAATTTTCTGTTTACATCTGTTTCACAACTATCAATGGGACTCAATTACAGAAGTCAAGTGGGATTTTGAAAAAGTGACTGCCGTTACTCCTAATAATTTAGTACTACAAGGTTTTGCTCAACGACTGTGAGTAAGGGACTTCCAGTAGAGGCGCACAGTTGTCATTAGTGTGAACTTAAGCTGAAAGCCTTTTCAAATCTCGTTTCCAGCCTCTGGGGAAATGCACTTCAATTGCGGCTCTGCCGCCAGCAAGGGAGGCGGAGCCTCTAGAACGGCATTCCCAGTCGGAGCAGGGGAACGAGACAACGAGACAATATCTAAAAGCTTGTTCTAGGCTGGCTTTCACGTTAAGTTGACACTAATGCACATCTGTGATCCTTTACTTCTCGTGCGGAATTATAAGTTGGTAATTGTTCTGGTTTTTTGAGTTGATTTTACTCTTTTTCTAGTACAAGATTACTCAGATTTTCTCTAACTCGGTTCGTTAAAAATTTAGGTATTATTTTAGCTGAAAGGAAATAATTACAAATTATATGGCTGAATTAATTGAAAAAAAGCAACTTAATAATATTGCAACCTGGATGATTCCAATCAAAGAAACAAACTTACCATCTGTCCTTAAAGGTGTGTTTTTTATGCATGGCAATCCACTACCAGATACTTGCATTACTATGTACAATTTAGAATGGGATATAGAGAATAGAACTTTGCTTTTACCGATATTTGCCCCGTTACAGTGGACTTTTCATGACTCGATTGCTGGCTGGATATTACTACGTTCAATTCAATGGTTTAGAGTAAGTTACAAAATTCAGTTTGAAGATGAAACTTTGCAACAAGCTCAAGTCACACCTGTTTTTTTAGGAATATCAGTTCCAAAATCAATTGTCAGTTTCACAATGTCCCAAGACAAAAATTCTCTCAATGGAGATATTTGGCACAGAAAGAACGTTTGGTTCGGCGGACTTTCTCGGGCTGGTGAGTATACTCTCCGTAGGGTTGTTGATAAAGATGGTTGTTATACTCCTGCTTTTAACGATATGCTTACCAGAGTACAAAATGAATGTTTAGTTATTGGACACTAATTAAATCGTTCCGGCTCATGTTTAGTCAGCTAAAGCTTACAGCCTTGTCGCCCTACTATCACTAACTTTAAATAGAGATTTAATTCTTTTTTGATTTCTGTTTTTGCCGATTTAAAATTGCATTTTTTGTACTCCAAATTCCCAAAGCCAGTAACCCGAATGTGACAGAGGGTTCTGGAACAGAATTAACTCGACGAAATTCAATGGGTGTGGCTACAAGTAAATTGCCTTTCTTGTCAAAAATTTTGTCTAAGGAGTCGATGCTACTTTGCTCAATAGTTATATCAGAAACCACTTTGAAGCCATTATTTGTTATACAGCCATTGGGAGCGTTGTTCCCAATGTAGCTGTTCGGCTCCCAAAATAATTGCAGATTACAGGTGTTCTTCTCAACATTGTTAATATTAAGCTGTCGCCTAGACTGAGAATGATTGCATAACCCGCGTACAGTATTTTCATTTAAAAAGCTGCTAATACTTAGATTCACAGCCGAATTTCCTTGATTAAAAGAATAAAGGCGTAGCCGCTCAAAACCTGGGCTTTCTTGCTCTAGATAAACGTTCTGTGTTTCAGCCAGAGGATTAGTACCATTCAGTTGTACATTACAACTTGATATAGTAATTAATGGCACAGAGGGGCTATTAGCAACCTGTTGAGCATTATCAAAAAAACCAGTGAACCACTGTGCTACTTCCTGAACCTGTTTCTTAATGGGTGGCGCACTGGTATCAGCACGGCTTTGTTGAACAAATGAAAATGTAGTGACTAAGAATGTCAAAATTGATACTTTGAGTAAATGCATAGAGGTTTGGACTCCAACACAAGCAGATTACAGACTTATGGACAAATAATTTACACCATCAAGCTCCATTTTCCGTCATGAAATAAATTTCTTAGCTGTTGGCTAATAACTCTTGTGTCATTTTCCAGATTAAGCAAGTAGTAAATAACTTCAATTATCCAGATTAGCCATTCAGTTTAGACTCAAAGAGAATCTATCAAGTAGTTAGCTATTATATGCAAATATCAAAAATTCAGTGCCTTCATAGATGAACTCTGCCATCTTGCACATACCCATCTTTTGATGTGCTTGAAGTGATGCTTTGTTATTTGCCTTGATGAACAGTATTCCTTCCCGCTTTGGTAGAAAATCTTTCAACTTAGCAAACATTACCGCAGCAATACCTTGCCTACGCATAGTTTCATCAACACAAATGGGGCCATACAAGTAAGCATCTTTTGTACCAGGATAGGCTTGTAACATCACCTTTATAATTGGTAGATTAGCAGTTGTCTTTGACCAACTGAGTAAGAATCCTACAACTTGACCATTTTTACGCGCTACAACGCTCGGCATTGTAGATATAGTCATCATCACAGCCTCTGGGTCAAGATGACCTAACAACATACCACCATGTTCTGCGTCATTGGCTTGGGCCAACTTGACGATTTCAGTAACATCACTGGGGCTGGCACGGTCAATCACTACATCATTGAGACACATACCTGGTTAATATAAATAGGAGAAAGACTTGGAGCAAAAGAATTTTCTTTTAGAAGAATAACAGAGAAGAACAAATTAGAGACTAACAAAACCTATTTTTATGTTTTGTTACGTAATAGGTCAGCTCTAAGTTTCTGTAGACGGCTCTAGCTCCAGAAAAAACCTGCTGGGATTTGCATGACTTTAAGATTGACTACTTTACTTTATAAGCCAGTAGCCCTGATGATATTTATCGTTCAGTTTCAGTCAAAATTTTAACTAAACCTCCTATGCCCAGTGTTGTGATTATCTCTTTTTCTGGTGCAGGTCATACTCATCTTATGGCCCAAGCTATTGCTGAAGGTGCAAGTAAAGTTAAAGACAATACTGTTGAGCTACTACGGTTTACTGGAGAGCAGATAGTCATTTCTAGGATTGAAGCTTCAATAAAAAAATATGATGACATAGCGTTAAGTGTACCCACATTAAAACTTTCAATCTCAAACTAACTGATTCGAGCGATCGCCCTTGAGCAAAACTTTGCGATTTACTGATACTAGCTTTCTCGGAGGTTTTGTATACTTAACCTCCCCATTAGTGCGATAACACCAATTAATACCATTTTGGATTGAGAATCGCTTTCTCTGTTTGGATTCTATTAATCCATCTGTCGTAATTATTTTTAAAATTGGTATAACTTAACAGTGATGCTTTGTCGATCGCTCTTGATCTTTATGCCCCAGGTATCGCTCCCCCAATCGTTCTATCCACACCTACCCCTCACCGCTCTTGCTCCCATGCAGGATGTGACAAACCTCTGGTTTATGAAGGTCATTGCCCACTACGGCAGCCCTGACTATTTTTTCACCGAATATTTCCGCGTCAATGATACCTCACGGCTCAATCGTAGCATTTTGGTAGCAATCACCGAAAACGATACAGGTCGCCCCGTTTTTGCTCAAATGATTGGCGAAAGCATTCCAGACTTAGTAAGAACAGCAAAGGAACTCTGCAATTATAATATCGCTGGAGTTGACTTGAATATGGGCTGTCCAGCACCCAGAATCTATCGCAAAAATGTTGGGGGTGGATTGCTGCTCTTACCAGAAAAAGTGGATCGGATTTTGGGAGAACTGCGGCAAGCAGTCAACAATCGACCTTTAACCGTCAAGATGCGTGTAGGCTTTGAAAATACAGATAATTTTTACAAAATTCTAGATATCATCAATCGCCACAGCATTGATTTGCTGAGTTTGCATGGTCGCACGGTGAAAGACATGTACCACGGGGCAGTTAAATATGATTTGATCGCTGAAGCCGTTAGACGAGTTGATTGTCCAGTGCTTGCCAATGGCAATATTAACTCGGCGACAACTGCTGTTGAAGTGCTTTCTCAAACGGGTGCGGCGGGTGTGATGGTGGGACGCTGGGCGATCGGGAATCCTTGGATTTTTAATCAAATTCGGCAAGCTTTGCGAAAAGAACCGATCGCGCCCGTTCCTTTAGCAGAAGTACGCAACTATATCGATCGTTTATGGCAAACCCCCACAGCAGCAACTATGCCAGAGCGATCGCGTGTAGGCTACCTAAAAATGTTCCTCAACTACATTGCTCTGAGTGTTGACACTGAAGGTCATTTTTTACGATTGATGCGACACACTTCTACTGAGGCAGAATTGTTTAACCTCTGCGATCGCGTTCTCCTTACCGATTTGACAAAAACTTTAGCCCTAGCGCCTTCTTTAAGCGTGTGATATCGGGCGTTGTCGATTTGGCTATGATTTATGGTAAATTCAACCGTTTGCGCGCACCAAATCGAAACAAGTTATCTGGCAATATTGCTTTTAAGCGAGGCAACCATTGTGCCTCATTGCCAACACGATAGCGTAATCGTGGCGACCGACTACGAGCAGCAAATAGAATCGTCTGTGCAACTTTTTCCGGATCGTCGCCTTGTGCAATTGCTTGGCTAACAGTTGAGCGAATCACATCGCGTACATTATCGTAATCAGCGTAATTCAATGTAGGTGACAACATGGCGTGGTTGAAGTTGGTCTTAAAGTAACCAGGCTCAATTAAAGACACTTTAATATTGAAAGGGTCTAGTTCCACGCTCAATGCTTCACTATAACCTTCGAGTGCAAACTTACTTGCACTATAAAAACCTTGACCTGGTGCGCCAATCAATCCCGCCACTGAACTGATATTAATAATATGCCCACTACGCTGCTGTCTCATAACTGGCAAAACAGCATTGTTAACCCGGACAACACCCCAAAAGTTGGTTTCAAAAACCTCCTTGGCTTGTTCTAAAGAAGTTTCTTCAATCATGCTGGCATGAATTTGTCCAGCATTGTTAATCAATAAATCAATGCGATTAGTCCGCGCGAGCAACTGCTTGATACAGGATTGTACTGAAGACTCGGAGGTAACATCGAGTGTCAACATTTCCACATCTTCTAAAGTTGGATATTCCTTACGACTGGTACCGAAGACCCAGTAACCTTCTTGAGCGAGCTTTTGAGCAGTTAACAGCCCAAATCCAGATGATGCTCCTGTTACTAGCACGACCTTTTTATCAGTCATAGGTTCTCCTCTTGTTTGTGAATTCTTTGATACTGCGATAGATTACACCCTGTCTAATAGTCGCGTTTTTTCTAAACCTTATTCGTTCATTATTCATTTTCAATAAAAACATAATTTTAGCAGTCCTGCACTTTGTACATCATCTACTTGAAACGTGCTGTACATATTTTTACAGCAATGCCATCAATAACACCAAAATAAAAAGATCCCCGAATTTTTAAATAAGTCGGGGATTTCAATCTCTCAATTATTGGAAATCAAATAGAATTACCAAAGCTATTAATCACACACCATATCATTCAAATTGCACAAGCGATCGCCCCGATACTACAATAAAACCTACAGAGTCAAGCCTTAGAAGCGGCTGGCGAATTCCTTCTAGAATGGCTGCATTTAAAGCAGTTTCTATCTTCAATTCTTCAGCTAATGCGTTATCCCAACTTTGCTGGTTTAAACGTAGTCGTAATTGTTCTACTCTATTGGCTAATTTCTTTTCAGCGACTTTAGCACAACTTTGACATAAGTCAATAAAATCGGGACGATTTGAAAGTAATTCCGCAGAAGTGTTACGCATTTCATAGCAAAAATTTTGCCATTTACTAGGGTCAACAAAATCGTCAATAATTCCTAAGCGCTCTTTTGCTAGATTGTAATCTCGTCCTTGATTATTGTTTTTATCTTTATATGGACGTTGCAGAATACTTAAGAGTGCTTTATCCTCAACAACCCGGATTGGCTGCTTGCGACCATCAACATAGATAGTTTCTATAATTGGTGGAAATAGAGCATCAACGCGGCGCTGCAAATTTTTGAATTGAGAATTATCTAGTTTGTTATCTAGTAAAACTTGTTTGGCAGTTCTTAAATTTGCCTCGACTACATAATTGCACTGGAAACCGAACCACTCTTTCCCTTCTTTCGCGTCCCAAGATGCATCAGTGCGCCACAGAGCAAAGGCTTCACCTCGGTCATCCCAGTTGATATAGTTCGAGAGTGCTTCGACAAATCCTTCCCCAACTCGAAAGAGTTTAACACCAGGATTTTGGTTTGCTACTCTGCGATTATAAGTACCAAATTGGTCTAAATAACTCTCAGCAAAACGGTCTTTTAAATCATTTATCGGCACCAATGTCCGCGTTGTCGGTTGATAACGTCGCATCTCTGATGAATCGGGGTTATTCAGTCCTCTGAATCCCAGCGCGTCACAAATCCAGCCTTCAATTGCTCGTTTCATTTCTAGATGACGAGCATCGTAATTATCTAGCTCTTGAAAATACTCGGTAGCAATTTCATCGTTTGCATCAATTTCATCTAGAGCATTTTGTTCGCTAATTTTGGCTATTTCCGCTTCAATTTGCGCTTGAATTGGTGAAACCATCTCTAACAATCCAGCCGCACCTGATTGAAACAAAACTGTTTCTAATTCGGCGAGTTTCTCATCCACATAAAACTGTAGACTGGCAATTGATTGTTGGAAAATACCAAACCCATCTTTTAATACTTTATACCAAGCATTGTGAGGACTATCTTCCAAATAAGGGCCAATCAAGGCACTAGATTGGATGCCAATTTTGCTGCCAATGCGGTCAAGTCTGCCAATTCTCTGTTCTAATTGATTAGGCGACCAAGGAAGGTCAAAATGAATTAACCAATCGGCAAACTGGAGGTTACGTCCTTCTTCTCCAGAGCGATCGCATACTAAAATAAAGCAGTTTGGGTTATTCTTGAACCGATTTAAGCCTTCCTCAACTTTGTCTGGTGATTCTCCAAATTGATGGCTAGCTATTGTCTCTGCACCAAAGGTATCAGATAAATACCGGACAATTTCGCCACAAGTTTGCACAAAACTGGTAAATACAACAAATTTGGGCAGAATATCGCCAGTAATTGGTCTCTTAATTCTCTGCTGTATTCTCGTGATGAATTCCTTTTGATTCTTCCGAACGTTTGCGGGAATTTTGAAATAAGTACCTAGCTGATTCAACAGCACTGTTTTCAAATTTTCCGTCCGTTGTCCGTCCTCTTGAGGTTGACGAACAATTTTTAGTAAGGATTGGAGAATCTCTTCTTCCCCTGAAAATTTGGGGGTTGTAGTTAATAGGCGAATATCATCTTCTTTAAACTCCTGGATGAGTTTAACATGAGGTTTTGCAGTTAACCGCGCCGTAAGTACCTGCTCTAAAATGCCTAACCAAGTACCAGCAGCGAGAAATAACAGCAGAAAAACTCGCTGATATTGCTTGTCAGCAGGAGCAACACTCCGCCATTGATTGAGGAGTTCGTGAATATCAAGCGATCGCTCGTCTAAATCGTACTCTTCTTTTGGTGTAAAGTTGCGGTCAAATATCACGTCTTCCACCGCAGCGCGACGGTTGCGAAGCATTCGGCGGTGTAGTCGATAGATATCACTGACATGGACGCGAATCGCTTGGACGATTTGCTCTTGTTCAGGAGAATTTGCTTGTAAATTTTCTAAATCATCCGCCAGTTTCAGTAAATACTTATCCTCAGCCAAGAGGTTTCGCAATTGCTGCAAGTTACTTTTGAGAACCTCTGGTTCTGCACCTTCTTTAAAAGAAAGCAGAAGTTTACCAATTTGCTGACGGCTTTCAACTTTGGCACGGAAACCTGCTAGATCGCCAATTTTATAAGTTGTTGGGTCGAGTAAGTGCAACATGGCCAGAAAATCCTGCTCGTGATTGAGAACAGGAGTGGCAGATAATAAAAGTAAGCGATCGCTTTTATGAGCCAGTTCTTTGCAAGTCTGAAAACGCTGGCGCACTGTTGCATCCTTAGAGGTTGCCATTGCTGCAATATGATGGGCTTCATCTAAAATTAAGCAGCCTATCCTTGCTTTCAGGTTGATTTTATGGATATCTTCAACCGCCAGCACCGCTACCCGTTTGCCAAAATGGGAGATGTAAAACTTGTTTTCTAACTCAGTTCGCCATTGTTTGAGCAAATATTGCGGAACTAATACCACCGCATTTTTTTTCGGTTCATCGAGAAGAAATTGACGCAGAATCGCACCCGCTTCGATGGTTTTTCCCAGTCCCACCTCATCTGCTAACAAGTAGCGTTGAATTGGGTCTTCTAGTACCCGCCGCACTACTTCAACTTGGTGAGGATAAAGATTAATATTTGCCGAAATCAGTCCCGTCATCCCGCGACTCACAGCGCGTTGCTGAGTCAAGGATTTCACGAAAGCCAATCTTTTGTCGTGGAAATAGGGCGTTTCGTGACCCTTCATCGCCAGAGTTTGGATGGGGTCTGTATTTGGTAGATTACACCGAACGTAAATATCTTCAACAGAAGCGATCGCAGTTTTTTTATCTGGTAAATCAATTTGATACATTTCTGTATCATCATCCCAAATAAAAACTCTGCCCACTATCCACTTATCCTGAGTTTGGGACTTGATATAGCATCGAGCCTGGGGTTCGAGCTTGACTTCAGAGAGCGAACTTAAAGGTAAAGTTTTTTGGAGACGTTGGCCTATAGAGCAGAAATACTCCACGTTTGCATTGGTATCAGATATTTCCGTAACTTTTCCGATACCCAAAGAGTTATTCTGGGACTGTACCAATAAACCAAGCTTAATCATAGATCCAGTCCCCTGAACACACTAAAAGAACCTTCCAGACTAGTTTTTAGCCCATATCTGGCAGTTTTGTCGATCAACATTATAGATAATAACTGGTATTACAGTTTTTGTTAGAGCGATATCTACGACGGTCACTGAGCGACTGGTGAGCGGCTTGCCCTGAGCGCAGTCGTTGGCGCAGCCTCTCGTAGAGAAGGGAGTCGAACCATGCCGTACCACTTTGTGGAAGCAAGCTACGCCCAGCGTCTCGTAGAGAAGTGCGGGCTATTCAGCGTCGCTCCATCACAGCCAATTAATAAAATTAGCAATTTTCAGGTAAATACACCACACAGTAGAGGTACAGCATTGTTGTGCTTTTACAACATATACAGTTCAATTGTATGAAAACTGCTGTAAATTCACATTTCTCAGCAAAGTTTTGCCTAAAAGCGTGACTTTGTTAAATGTTTGCCAACACAATGCTATTGCAGGGTATTGCAAATTAAATTTGCTACGAATTAATGAAATACTGTACTTAGCTGATTATGGGGTGTAACAAATTTACGCTTTGGCTTGAGAAGGCCGCGATACAATTAAGATTGTGTACATTTATTTACTATGAAAAAAATTAGAGACAACACAATTAAGTTAAATCAATTTTTAAAGTTGATGGGTATAGTGCCAACTGGAGGCCAAGCCAAGCTAATGATTCAAGGTGGTGATGTCCAAGTAAACGGGATGCTGGAAACTCGACGAGGACGGCGACTAGTACCGGGCGATAAAGTGACAATCCAAGGACAGACTTTAGAAGTGAATTTGAACAACAATGAAGACCCAGATGTAATGATAGATTTAGCCGAGCAAACCGAGTAAAGAAAGTTTATCCCAAAGTTACAAGTTTCTCTTTTGCCTTGTGAGTAATGCTGCAAATTTCCAATAATGTTATTATCCCACAGACTGAGATTGAAATTACTGCGATTCGCTCGCAAGGAGCAGGAGGTCAAAATGTAAATAAGGTTTCTACCGCGATCCACTTGCGCTTCGATATTGCGGCTTCATCATTACCCAACTATTATAAACAACAGCTTTTAAAGCTCAACGATCGCCGCATTAACCAAGAAGGAGTAGTGGTAATTAAAGCCCAGGAACACCGAAGCCAAGAAAACAATCGCGAGTCAGCCTTGAAACGACTTCAAGAACTCATTCAAAGCGCAGTTGTCGTAACAATCAAACGCAAACCCACTAAACCAACTCGCAGTTCTCAAAGAAAACGCCTTGACCACAAAAGTAAGCGCGCACAGATTAAATCTAACAGAGGGCAGGTGACAGATTGTTAATTCATCGATTATTTGTAGAGAACAGACATATTATTCAATATGAAAAAAGATGAATAAGACATTACTAAAGATTTTGATGTTTGCGCTTTTAATCTTGTTTATCATCTCTCCCTTTGCGGCCCTTGCGGGTTTAATGCTTGTAGTGTTAGTTGCGGCATTTTTCTTTTTACTAGGGGACGTGTTTCAAGCAATTATTGGTCGCAACACCGACCCGAAAAAGTCATAAAACCAAAATTCCAAATGAAGATAGGAATTTCCCCTCGTTAAGCAACCAACTAGCGCTGTATTGGATTCAACACAGAAACGCTATATACAGCATTCGTTTTTTAAGTAAATGACGTACACAGATAGGGGCACAACATTGTTGTGTCCTTATACCATTTCTTTGTGAGGCTGCGCCAAACCCTTTTAACTTCTTTTTTTATTTTCTTTGTGTCCTTTGCGTCCTTCTCCCAAGGGGAGACGCTAACGCGAATGTAGTTCGTTTTTCTTTCTTCTACTGAAAGATGGTTTAGCGCATCTTCATACAGAATTGGTATTACAATAATCTGTACCTCATTTTGACATAGCATCTGTCTGCGACACGCTGCGCGAACGGTAGACAAGTTGCAATTTGCTGTAAATGTATCTATTTTAATGAAAAATATCCCTTGTGTTTGGCATAATAATATTTGAAAAATTCATTATTTTATAAATAAAAACACCTAAAATTCATTTATCTGAAGAGTAATAATTATATTTGTTGAAGATAAACACACTGAGGGCTAGTAGAGCTAAACTAAATAAAAAGAAAAAATAAAAATTAGTAGTCACAATATAATAAGTTTTAGGAAAATGAATTGTTGATAACTTTCATCACAGCCTAAACACTTTTTTATAGTCAACATCAAGCAGAATACATAGATGCGGATAATTGGACATATAAACAACAAAAGGTACCACCCATGAGTTCCCGCGCACTGCTGTTAGTAAATCGTCATGCTCGCCAAGGGCAAAAGGGTCTATCGGAAGCGATTCAATATCTGAAAACACTTGACTTTGATTTAATTGAGGAGTCTACAGAAGATCCCAAACATCTTGCTGAAGTTATACTTCGCTATAAGCATCAAGTTGACTTGGTAATTATTGGCGGAGGAGATGGTACTCTAAATGCTGCCGTAGATGCTTTAATTGAGACTCAGTTACCTTTGGGAATCTTGCCTCTGGGAACTGCCAACGATCTAGCGAGAACTTTGGGAATCCCTAATTCCCTTAACGAAGCTTGCAAAATTATTGGAGATGGACATTTACAGCGTATCGACTTGGGTTGTGTGAATGGCAAGCACTTTTTTAACGTTGCCAGCATGGGATTGAGTGTAAAAATTACCCAACGACTTACCAAAGAAGTTAAGCGCCGCTGGGGAGTATTTGCTTATGCAGCCACTGCATTGCAAGTGCTTTTGGAAGCCAGACCTTTTACAGCAGAGATTGCAATCAACGGTGAATTGGTTCGCGTCAAAACAGTGCAAATTGCAGTCGGTAACGGCCGCTATTACGGTGGTGGTATGGCAGTGGCTGACGATGCCACAATAGACGATCAAAGGCTAGACCTTTATAGCTTGGAGATTGAACACTGGTGGCAGGTTATATTACTACTACCTTCAATGCGACAAGGGCGACACATACATTGGCAGAGTGTACGCTCCCATCAAGGTCAAGAAATAGAGATACATACTCGCAAACCTCGCCCTATCAATACAGATGGTGAAATCACTACCTACACACCTGCTCATTTTCGGGTTATACCTAAAGCTATAGCTGTTTTTGTACCCCCAGAAAGCAGGAGTTAGGAGTCATTCAATTTTAGATTTTAGATTTTCCTTAAATTCAAAATCTAAAATTGGCAGAGTTTAGAAGTTATTCTTTCATCTTCCTCTACTACAAAGTAGGAACTCGCATCAACTCACGCCAAATGCATCTGAGATTTTCTCAAGATATAAAATCCCTGTTGCAACGCCTAGCTGAACAACCGCTGACTCTAGGCGATATTCTGACAGAAACCTCAGAACGGGGCTTCAGTCTGGTAATTACATTATTAGTTTTGCCTTTTTTGCTTCCTATGCCACCGGGATTAACTGGCCCATTTGGTGGTGCTTGTTTACTGTTGTCAGTGCAAATGGTTTTAGGAAGGCGATCGCCTTGGCTACCGAAAAGAATCGCTAACTACAAATTTCCTCGTTCCTTCGCCCAGTTACTTTTGCAAAATTTGGGACGGCTTACCAAAGTTTTCCAGAAAATCGCCCGTCCCCGATTAGCAAAAATAGCTCATAATCCTTTAGTTTGGCGAATTAATGGGTTTTGTATCTCTTTATTAACAGTATTACTAATATTACCAATCCCGTTTACCAATCCTATCCCGACTATCGGTATTTTACTTTTGACTGTTGCCACCATCGAATCTGATGGTTTATTAATTTGCATCAGTTACGGCATTACTGCCCTAATTACCTTGCTGTTTGGATTTATTGGTTATGCAGTGTGGTTAGCTCCCAGTTTGCTGCCATCGATATTGAAATAATAAAAGCCTCCAGCTTTTGGCTGAGGGCTGTAAATTCTTAGGGTGCATCTACTATTTATTAATCCGCTTTATTTATTGCCATATCCGGGAAAATTAGACTTTCGAGCAAATTTATTTTATTCGCGAAAAAAAGTATGAGCAATAAAAAAGCCTTCAACTAAAAGCTGAGGGCTGTAATTTAATTAAGGTGCATCTACCATTTATTAATCCGCTTTATTTATTGCCATATCCGGGAAAATTAGACTTTTAAGCATATTTATTTTCTTCCCGAATAAAAAAGTATCAGCAATAAAAAAAAGCCCTCAACTAAAAGCTGAAGGCTGTAATTTAATTAAGGTGCATCTACTGTTTATATATCCGCTTTAGTTATTGCTGCATCAGGAAGAATTGAAAAAAATGGATAGCTGTGGAATTGATTTCGTTAGCTAAAACGGTAGTACGGGCCTCAATCAGGATTACCTACGGTATTTGACTAGGTAATTATTGACTAACTTCACATTAATTTTACAATTATCCCAATTTTCCTTTGAATACACAAAGTTTCTGTTAATATCTCTGATTCGATATCCGCAATAGTACGAATTTAGTTTATTAGTTGGGTATATGACTATGAAAGTTAGATACACCCAACTTGATGAAGCGATCGCAATTTCTATTAGCCCTTGCTAGTCTTAGTATTGTCGGGGGAAGCTTTTTTCTGAGAACAACTTTTAACAGTACTAGTGAGCCTAAAGTTATAACTGATACATCGCGTTATAAAGAAATTCGTAATCAACTTTGGTCTGATAATGACCAAGTAAAACATTTTCCTAATGAGATTCCCCCTGATGCTAAAGACGTTCGTATCGCTTACTCTCCCAAAGTTTTGCAAGGAAGTAGTTTTTTTCAAATTAGGTTAAAAGAGCCACCAGAGAAGATAGAAAAATTACTTTCCCAATATAGAAATAGTGCCAAGCACAAATATATAGGTGGTGACACAAACGACCACATAAACCAACCTAACGGTGTGCCGACAACTTTCTTCTATACTAGTGATTCTCCTACAGAATCTTTTCCAGCTACTTATGAAATATTGGTATTAAACACAGGTGACAAAGGTAGACCTGGTTTTAAATGGAATCATGGGGACAGCTACGGCGTTGCTATTAATAGTTCCACTTCAGAAATTATCTATTGGTCTGAAAAATGGTAATCGGCAATTCAAAATGAATTTGAATCGCTATGAGAAAAATCATTATTTGTGACATTGCACTTAATAAACTTCTTACATAAATCAAAAGCCCTCAAACTTAATCCCTCACCCAACATTCGGAAAAGGGGTTAGGGGAGCTAGTAAGATACCGCAAGCAAATTTTGCATTTGTGCAAGAGTTTGATAAAAAATACTTATATGTCATATAGAAATTTATCTTACTGGTACAGTTAATAAGGTTGTGTTCTATTCACACTAAATTCAGTAATAGAGGTGTGCCAAATGAAAAAAATACTCAGAAATATCCTTGATGAACGAATCAAATCGATGGTTAGATCGTCCGAACTGTATCAAGGTTTATATAATAGAACGCATTCCAGTAAGCTAGCTCTTACAGGCAAAAGGCTTGATATTTGTGCTAATGAAGTTGCTATCTATCTGCTTCAGTCTGGTAAAGGAAAAGATGTATTACGTGATAAAGTTTGTCTTGAAATTGGAAGTGGATGGTTACTTACTCATTCGTTAGTATTTTACCTGCTTGGAGCAAAAAAGGTTTATTCAACAGATATTTGTCTGTTATTACAACCGGACAATATTTTCAAAGCAGTGTGTAATTCTGTAGATTGGAGTATCTTAGATAGTCTATCTACATTTGAAGATCGGGATATTATCCACTTACGTTTAAAAAAACTGCTTTCATTAAAAAAAATATCTGTAGAAGCCTTACAAGACTTGGGCATAGAATACATTGCTCCAATTAATTTATCTGAAAAAGTGCCGATTCAAGAAAAAATAGATTTTATATTCTCCAAATCTGTGTTAGAACATGTCCCAGTTGATGATGTTGTGCCACTTTTAGAAAATCTTGTAAGTAGCCTGTCAGACGATGGTTTTATGTTTCATCTCATTGATTTAATCGATCACAGAGATAGAAAAGAAAGACCATTTGAGTTCTTGATTTATCAACAGGAAGCTTATTCGAGAGAATTACAATCAAGGTGGGGAAATCGAATTCGACGAAGCCAATGGAAGGAGATATTTTCTAACCTTAAGCATTTGGACTCTAAATTTGTATTTGAGTGGTCGCGCCGGGAAGGAGAATTACCAGAAAAAATCGACTCGTCTATTCAATATACAGATGAAGAAGATATAAGAATCTCCCATATAGGTGTATTTGGAGAATTAATATAGTTTCCAAAAGTCACTAAGGGTTGCTTTTACCCTTTTGGATATATCACTTTGGGTAGTTAAAACTTATAGTCAGTATAGTTAAGATTTATAAGTGCTTAAAAACTATCTGAATATGTAGAATGTCAACTGCTTTAATTACTGGTGCCTCTAGTGGTATTGGTAAAGCCTTTGCTGAAGAACTAGCTGCACGCAAGACAAATCTTGTACTCGTTGCTCGTTCTGAAGAGAAACTAAACCAATTAGCTAAACAACTACAAGGACAACACAACATTCAAGTAGACGTTATAGTAAAAGACCTCACAGAACCTAATGCAGCAGCTAGTGTATTTGATGCCACAGAATCAAAAGGATTAACCATTGATTTATTAATCAACAATGCTGGTTTTGGTTACTATGGTGACTTTGCTGAAGGAGATGGAGAAAAACAAGTCAAAATCGTACAATTAAATATTTTGGCATTGGTAGATTTAACCCACAAATTTCTACCATTGATGCGGCAACGTCGTTCTGGAAGTATTATTAACGTATCCTCGATTACCGCATTTCAACCAATACCATACCTTTCTGTGTATGCTGCTAGTAAAGCTTTTATTCTCAGCTTTAGTGAAGCATTATGGGCAGAAAATTATCAGTATGGTGTTCGTATCTTAGTCACTTGTCCAGGGCCAATAGAAACAAACTTTTTTGCAGAAGCTAATTTTCCTCCAGCGCTGGCAGGCAGTACAGATAAAGTTTATTCTTCCGAAAAAGTGGTTTGGGAATCTTTAGAGGCTTTAGAAAAAGGCTATCCAACTGTTATTAGCTCTGATAGTACTACTCAAATTAGAAGCAAATTATCTCGGCTTGTACCGCGCAAACTTCTACTGAATATGTTAGCGAAACGCTTTAAAGCCTAAGTATTAAGTATCTATTTAGGAGTTAGGAGTACAGACGCGATGAATCGTGTCTGTACAAGAGTTTGGAGTTTGAAGTTAAAGAAAATGATGAATTTAAAACTCTTAACTTTTCACTCTTAACTCCTAACTTATTACATATATCTTGTTAATTGAACTCGGTAACGCTCTTTTTTGGTAACGGCTATTTCCCCAACTTCTAAACGCCCTTTAGAGCGAATGGCGATTAAGTCGCCTGATTTGACTTGAGAACTAGCTTGGGTAACTTCCTTCCAATTGACGCGGACATCACCAGCATCGATGAAATCAACCATTTTGCTGCGGGACATACCAAAACCAGCAGATGCGATCGCATCTAATCTTAAAGAAGCCTCCACAGTAGTTAATTCTTTTTTCTTGGGTTCCCGAACCTTTAATTCAGTTAGCTCAATCTGCTGAGTTTTCACAGGAACCGATCGCACCTGTTTGAGACTCATTGACAAAAATTCCACCAATTCTGGTGCAACAATCGCCTGCGCCCCTCGTTCTCCTAAGACAATCACATCTCCCGTCTTTTCACGAACAATTCCCGTCCCCAACATTGCGCCTAAAAAGTCGCGGTGAGAGGCGGTATCAAACAGGAAATTACCTGCAATTTCTACGGCTACAAGGCTGACTTGAGATCGATCTAAGGGAAGTTCCGAACGAGCGATCGCTATTCTTTGGCGTTCAGCTTGCGGATATCCACCCCACGCCACCAATTGCACTTCTGTTAATCGGTTAAACACCCGTTGAATTTCTGCCAATTCTGGGGGAGATAGAAAATCTGTCAAAACCACTTCCCAAGTTTTGATTGCTTGCTCTGCTTGATCGATTGCACGAGCGACACTATCTCGATTTTCAACACCTTTTAAAAGTTCTTCTCGTGGCAACATTCTTAAAAATTATGAGTTATTAATTGAGAATTAATTTGCTATAACTATCATGATTCTAGCTTTAATTCCCATTTCTACAGTTCCTGTCCAGATTGGGTTAGCCTTTCTACTTGAGATTTGTTTGCGATCGCAGCGGCTTACGCTATCTTCAAAGAATAGGAAAGTAACTCCAGCCGCTGTGTCGTGATGTGTAAACTATGAATTATTCAATACACAGTATTTGTGTCGGCATAACCTTGGATATTTTCTGGATCGAACTGACGTAATATTTTGGTTGCTTGGCGAGTAAGAGTTTCAGAACCTTGAACAGCTACTAAATATTTTCCTGCATCTAAGCGGTTGCGATAAGGTAAAGCATCACCACCACCTACAAGTAAACCGACTCCGCCACCAACAAACACACCACCCATCGCACCACTAGCAGCACCCAGCAGTCCGCCAACAATGTGATTGCCAACTTCACCCGCCCAGGCAAAAGTATCTAAACCAGTAATGAGGCTGAATGTAAAACCTGCAAAAAAGCCAAATGGTATCAGCCAGGTTGCCATCAGTTTTGCTTGTTTTTTAGCTTGGTCTTTGGGGTCAATTAAACCAAACTCGTCAGCCGTTTTATACCCCCTCCCCAAAATAGTACTGTTAATGCCTTCTTTTTCTAAAGCTAAGTAAGCAGCTTCGGCTTGAATGCGGTCTGGTAATACGGCAACAAGGTAATTCATTGATTTTACAATTTGTCTAATAGAAGTTTTGCCTTAATTAACAGCGTATCAGTCCTGGTGGATTGAACCTCGCATGACTTATAAGTCATACACCTGAATTACTTCAAGACTTATACCATTTCATAAAATACTTGACACAAACGATTTGTCTCTAACTCTTTCTCCCTGCTCCTTACTCCCCGGTCACTGAGCGTAGCCGTTGACGCAGCCTCCCGTAGAGAAGTGCTGCTCCCCTGCTGCCTAAATGCGGGACGGGACAATCATTTTAACAAATCTAGTGGCTCACAAAAATTGTTTACGCCTTGCTTGAGGACATATAGCAAAACTGGCGTTGCCAAAATCTTAGGAAATGTTGGCGTTGTTTTTAAACGTTCCATCATCTTCACAAGAGAAGTATTAAGCAAATCTTCTCGATATTCTTGTTCGCAAATGACCACACGCCATTTTCTAGCCAAGGCATCTAACCACTCAGAATTTGCTCTTTCTGGTTGTTGTCCTGCTCGGATAGCTAGCGTCATCGCTGCATCTTCCAAATCTCCATCACAGTCTTCAATTAAATCCAGCGCTTCCATATCGCTAGGATCGTCTGCCAATTGAGAGCGAAACTGTGCAATTTCTTGAGATGTTACTTTAGTCATGAGTCTTTGACAAGGCAAGCGATCGAACACTCAGTTATGTTAGTCCAAATTTGACTATAGTGCTTCTCTGTTAAGTCCAATCCGGTCATGGTTAGAGTATTTTGGGTATAAGTATGGGAAGGTAACGGTTGCTGTGCCTCCCCATAACACTAGCCAAAATTGTTCTCGCTCTAGCACTAAGGTTAAAAAGTCTCTATCGACAAGAACTCATTGTTTGCCCTCATTGCAACTATGTAGAAGATAGGGACGTGAATGCGAGTATCAATACTGCCTTTTGGACTAAAAAGCCTCATCCTTCCAGTTAATACACTGAACAAATGAGGCTTTTAGCTAGCTTTTTATTAGAAACGCTACTGGACTCTGCGCTCCTCTAATAGAGGTGCAAAGTGGATTACAAAACACAACAGCAGTCAAAAATACTGATTCAGTTGAGTTTCAGCTAATTAGCGGAATGCTCTGAGGGTAACAGACCGTTGTAACTGAGCTAAAGCGCGGTTGTAATCCAAAATTGCTGTGACTCGATTACCTTCAGCTTGTGTGAGGTCGTTTTCAGAGTTAATGACATCAGTTTGAGTACCTACACCAGCTTGGAATCGCAAACGCGCTAAACGTAGAGCTTCCCTGGCTTGTTCTAAAGCGGTATTAGCGGTTTGAACATTCTCCAAACTAGATTGCTGGGTAGAATAGGCTTGTTCTACCTGAAAGCGAATTTGGTTGCGCTGTTCAGCAAATTGAGTTTCTGCGATCGCAATATTAGCTTGCTGTTGAGCTGCTCTTGCTCTTGCTGCTCCGCCATCAAACAAATTTAGGGTTGCCCTAACTCCGAATGAATAACCATCAGTAACGCTGACATTATCATCGAACTGATCGAGCAGGTCATAGCTAGCGACCAAACTAACTTGAGGCCCCAGTTCCGCAAGAGCTTGCCTACGCTGTTGCTCGCTAATATTACGTTGTGCTAACTGCTGTTGCAATTCTGGACGATTTTGATAAGCCAACACAATACTTTGTTCTAGGGTTGGGTTCCAAAGACCAGCTAATTGTACAGGGTCAGCAGCACTGATATTTATTGCTTGTGGCAAACTTATCCGAGTTGCTAATTGACGACGGGAAATTGTCTGCTGGGATCTAGCATTAGTTAAATTTTGTTGGGCATTTGCTAAATTCACCTGCGATCGCAACACGTCAAACCGCGTACCAACCCCAGCTCGCTCTAAAGCTTCTGCATCACGCAAACTAGCTTCAGAGTTTAGCACAGCCGATTGAGCAATCCGTACTTGTTCATCCGCTTGTTGCAAATTGTAGTAGTCTGTGGCAACATTCAGACGGATTGTCTCAGACTGAGTTTCTACAGCCAACTCATAGAAGCGTACCTGTTCTTGAGCTGCTTGGATGCCAGCTTGCACTCTTCCAGAAGTATAAAGGTTATATGAAAGTTGTGCTTGACCAGAAAAAGATGTACTGGGTTGATCTTGGTTAGAAAGTAAGCCATTTCGCCCGCTTAATTCGTCCTGAAGCTGACTGCCAGCAGACTGACTACGAGTAAGATCCGTGCTAACTCCCAGAGTAGGCAATAAAGCAGCTTGCGCCTCTCGTAGAGCCGCTCGATTGCGTTCTAGCTCCAATAAAGACACCTGTAGATCGCGATTGTTACGCCGTGCCAACTCCAGAGCCTGTGCCAAAGTAATCGGCTGATTTCCTTGAAGTTGCACCTCCTCCGGTTTGGTGGGAAATTGCAGGGGATTTGAGTTAGGAATCAGGTTCTCTGGAATTTGCACCGGTTCTGACGTTACTGGAGTTACCGTTGTTGGCGCAGTGATTGGCGTCGAACCCCCTGGTGCAGCAGGAGTTACGGTTCCTGGCACAGTAGAAGGTTGTACCGAACCCCCTGGTGCAGGAGTTACAGTTCCTGGCGCAGTAAGAGTTGGCGTCGAACCCTCTGGTACAGGAGTTACAGTTCCTGGCGCAGTGATTGGCGCCGAATCTGCCGGAATCGTGGTATTATTCTGAGCCAAGCGACCAATAGCATTTTTTTGTAAGCAGGTGCTTGAGATTAGCAGCACAGCCAAGGAGTCGGTTTTGCTTTTGCTCAACTCCTGTGGACACCTCTGCGCTGACAACAGTTTTGCTGCTCCTGCACCTGTCGCTGAAGTTTGTAAAAATGTTTGCAACTGAGTAACAGTATTTATCTTTTGAACCACTGGCTGCTGTGTAGAAGACAGGGACAAAATTTCTTTTTGGACAGAAGGAGGTTTTGAAGTGTAGTTGGGAACTACTATCTTCTTTAATTTCTGTCCAGAAGCACTTAAATTACTCTGTTTTTGGTTCTTTTGAGCTTGGGAAGAATTAGAGGTAGGTGTCAAACTAAAAAATCTACCTTTATCTTTCTTAAGTAGTTGTTTTATTGGCACAACAGTATTTTCAGCCGTAAATACGGGAATACTGTTATTACTTAAAGGTTTCACACTAAGTTTAGTAAAACCCAAAGCAGGTACTAGGGTTGGAACACTAACATTTGCACTGTTAGGCAGTTGGCTATTCATGGTATCCACAACCAAGCCTTGACCATAAGTAGAAGTCAAAACACTAGGAGAAGATGCCAGTTGTATCCCAGTTAGTTTCGCAGTACCAGCCCAAGCAGGCTGAGTTGTTAAAACTGCTGCCGTTACACCAGGTAAGAAGCTATAAAATAATTGCTGTCCTTTCACCGCATCCCTCACACGAAAATCAATCTAGCGGCAGAAAACCTTTCTTCACCACAGAATATAGCACGATACTAAACTTAGGAAAGAATATACTACGATACTAAATTTAGGGTTCGGAACTCTGTTTGTCTTCAAAACGTCTAACAATGCGAGAAAGTTCCGCCTTTTCATCGATACTAACGCGAGTAGGAGCACCGCTGATAATCCGTTCGTAGTTTCGGAAAGAATCTTTAATTTCGGGCCCGTCAGCAGTAATATTATACTCACGAATGCCTTTATCATGCCAAGACCCGCGCATTTTGAATACGTTAATTGCCCGCGACATTTCTCCGCGAATTTCTACGTACTGTAACATCAGAATAGTATCGGTAATCGTGGAAATGTGAGAGTCAGTAATCGAATGCGCTCCTAGAAATTGGTCGGTTGTGTTGGTAAAAAAACCAGTAATTTCTTCTTGTTTAGCATAACCCGTCACACCAATTACAAACTGCCGAAATGCATTATTCGTAACTCCTCTAGCTAATGCTGATAGGGAATCAATGGCGATTCGAGCAGGTTTGAAAATAGAAATTTCTGATTTAATAATTTGTAAGTGGTCTTCTAAACCAGTTGATTCAGGATAGGTACAAATTATTTTGAGTAAACCTTGATGTTCTAATTCTTCAAAATCAATTCCCCAAGAGGAAGCATTACGAGATAGTTGGGCGCGTGACTCTTCATAAGCAAATAATATCGCCTGTTCTCCATTGAGACAGCCATCTTGAATAAATTTGCTTACTAACAGGGTTTTACCAGTACCCGTAGCTCCTGTCGCCAAAATAATTGAATCTTTAAAGAAACCCCCACCGCACATTTCATCTAAAGTTTTGACACCAGAAGATACCCTGACATTAGAAGAACGTTGAGTCAAGCGCATTGCTCCAAGTGGGAAGATGTTAACTCCTTCATTAGTAATTGTGAAGGGATACTCGCCTTTCATGTGAGTTGTGCCGCGCAATTTGAGAATTTCAATTGTGCGACGGCGGCGTTCTCCTTCTAAAGCGTTGCGAACAATTACTACATTATCGGAAACAAATTCTTCCACTCCGAAAGAGGCAACGGGCCCATATTCTTCACTACGTTCAGTGGTGATTACAGTGGTGACACTCAGTAGTTTGAGACGTGCTACCAGGCGAAAAATCTCGCGTCGCACTACTCCCATCGCTTCATACTGCTGAAATACCGCTGTTATTGAGTCGATTGAAACTCGTTTAGCTTTGTATTTGCGGATGGCATATTGCAAGCGCTCAATGAGTGCAGAAAGATCAAAATTACCCACGATATCTTGACCTTCTGGATCGGGAGATGCGTCAAGAATAAACAACTTGCCTTCTTCAATTAAGCGGGGCAAGTTCCAACCAAAAACGTGAGCATTTTTAATAATATCACTCGGTGATTCCTCAAAGGTTACAAATACTCCTGCTTCATCAAAATAGGTAATACCGTTATAGAGAAACTGAAGAGAGAATAAAGTTTTGCCTGTGCCGGATGTGCCACTAATCAAGGTAGTTCTACCAATTGGTAAACCACCATGACTAATATCGTCAAACCCTTCGATCATCGTCCGAATTTTTTCTATACCCCTAATTATCGGTGGTTGTTTTGGTTCTACTTGCTCGTTTTCACTCATTGCTCGATCACAAAAGCGGATTTAAACCTGTTTTTTTATTACTGATAATTGTACTCAATTTTTTATGATTAAAAATTTACTCTTCAAAATCTTCTTCACTCAGTTCCTCATAGAGCAAATCCAATCCAATCAACACTCTTTCTCTATCTGAAAGATCCCCAATAATTTTGCGAACGGGTGGAGGCAAAATTTTAGATAATGTTGGCGTTGCCAAGATTTTATCTTCTTCCGCTAGTTGTGGACTTTTCAATACATCGATCACTTTTAAAGCATAAACCCCTTCAAACTCCTGTTCTAAAATATCTTTGAGTGTTTTTAATGCCCGGACTGAATTAGGAGTGTTACCTGCTACGTAAAGTTTGAGAACGTAGGTTTTTCTGGCTTTATTCATATATTTAATAACTAGTCATAATCAGAGAAATACAATATTTTCCCATGCATCGTTACTCACAGTTGTAGCTTGTTCCAAGTTGAACACAGAGCAATAAAATTAATTTATTTTATCTAGAAATCGAACTCCTATAGACTTCGCACAGGTGAGCCAAGATATCTATTAACGTCAGGCGGTAATCAAGTAAAGTTTCATTGCTCCTACCTTCTAATTTTAGCTGGTTAGAAAATTCTTCAATTATCTCCATGTGAATTTCGATTATTTGGGGCACAGGAATATTAGCATAAAATATAGTATTGATAAATTTATCAATTTTATCTTTGAGGGTTTTGTCTGTAGTAAAATAATCTATAAGAATCAGGCTATAATCTATTTTAAGCTGTCTTAATAATCCTTCTCTTTCTGCCGGAGTCATCTCCTGAAAATACTGCTGGTTTTTTTGCATCTGACTGGCAAATACATAAACGTACTTGCTAGTGTATGCCTTACTTGGATTTAGTAGCAGCAAATTTGGGAAATAGTTGATTGTTCCAGAGCTTGTTACAGCAACAGGTAAGCAGCAAAATTGGGCAATAATTGCGTCTATCAATTGCCCCAGCCACGCACTCAAACCTTTTAGGTTGGCTAAGTCAACTGGATTATTTAAGCATTTGTTAACATTAGATTGCAGAATCAATATCGGTAATAACATCTATTCTTGAATATATCTCCTCGATCGCCCTGACCAAGAAACGCGGGCTGATAAGTTTGGCTAACGCTTGTAGGGGAATACTGCGTGTGCAGTCAACTGCTGATTTAACCCCAAAATAACGCTCTATGCGAGCAGATAGTGCTAGGTACTCAACAATCTAGTGGAGCAACTAACTGCTAGAACTTAGTAGGTCTTTGATGATGAAGTATCTGTCGGCACAGCAAGACACAGTAACTAACTCATGATTTACATATCTATGTATATAAATAGATAGATTTTTTTATTTTGCTCCTTGATAAGATACTTAAACGAACTTAAAGGATTGTCGCATTCCAAATCATTATAATTCCTCAAGGTTCTAAAGCGAATCTTTGGGGCCATAATTGTTTTAGCCGTCGCTATCGATGAGGAGTTTAAATACCAGTAAGACACTGGAGAGGCTGGCTAGTTGCTAAAAATTAGAAACGTCGCCTCTTGAAAAAATGCACTCGTTTGCAATTCCCGTGTCCGTTAGGGGAAATCCCGTTGTTTTAATGGCGTTGAAATAACCAGAGTTGCTTATATGAGTCTTCTTAGAGGATATGACTTCAGGCGAAAAGACCATCAACTGGCAGATGGAAATGCCGGAGGGTTCTACAGGAAGAATGACCCCCAAATCCCTATGTTAATGCTAGATTACCCGCTTTATGACTTTCAGGCAACCGTACCTAGCTGCCCCCAAACAAGTTCTCTGGCAGTGGTGTTGGAGATTTTTGAGCAAGAGCAGTGCGATCGCCTGGTAGTAGTAAATCAACAGCAATGTCCCATTGGATTGCTGTATTCTGCCCGTTTAATCCCAAAATTATTAGCACAAAGTGACGATAAAAATCTAAATTTACAACAATCGCTCTCTACCTGGGGTCAAGGTCTAATTGAGCCAATACAGACAATATCAGCTTCTGAGCGTGTAGAGCGATTAAGCTTGCGCTGGGGCGATTCACAAGTCGAAAAAACCCAAAACTTAGATTGGGTGCTGATTGACTCTGAGGGTCGATATTTGGGGCTGCTAGATAGTTCGCGCCTGTTGCGATCGCTAGCTCAAGAACGTATGGCTGGCATACAAAAGTCTAGCGAACATCGCCATGAATATGATGGTCGACCAAATGAACCCAAGTCATTAGGACATCAGCCACTGGTACACTTGCTAGAAAGACTGCCTTGGCCTTTGATGTTGCAAACAGGTACTGGCGAGGTGGTAGCGCGAAATCCCGCCTGGTGGCAGCAATTAGGAACCTTAAAAGATCCAGAAGGAGTTAGGCAACAAGTGGAGGCAATACTTGTCCCTAAACGCTCCGAAATAGCAGAATATGCAACCCAACCAGCAATCAAAGTTCATCCCAATGGTAGGGAGAATGAGCATAGTGGTGAAGAAGAACTAATTCAGCAAGAAGCATCAGATGATGCTGCATACAGCCGATGCTATTTAGATAGTCAAGTGGGTACTTGTACCTGCGTTGTCGAAGTGCAAAATGGTCAAGAGCGAATCTGGCAGTTTGCCAAAATTCCCTTAGATAGTCCTGAATTTAAAGTTATGAGTGCCCAAGAGGAAATTGCACTCAGCACTGATTTGTGGTTAGTTTTAGCTACTGATGTCACCGAACAGCAGCAACTTTGTAAAGAACTAGCAGCGAAGAATGCCGATTTAATTCAACTCAATCGGTTAAAAGACGAGTTTTTAGCGTGTATTAGTCATGAACTCAAAACTCCCCTAACTGCCGTTTTGGGATTATCGCGCTTGCTAGTAGATCAGCAGTTGGGAGAACTCAACGAGCGTCAAGCCCGTTATGCAGGACTGATTCATCAAAGCGGACGCCACCTGATGAGTGTGGTGAATGACATTTTAGATTTGACCCGGATGGAGACGGGACAAATGGATTTGACGCTAACTCCGGTGAAAATTCAGGCTGTGTGCGATCGCGCCCTATCAGAAGCCAAAGCTATCCACACTCAAACCACCAAAGCGACATCTGCACCGCCACCTGCAAATGCGCGTTCATCTGCTCCCCAATTCTGCCTTTCCATTGAACTAGGTTTAGATCAGATGGTGGCAGACGAATTGCGCTTACGCCAGATGTTAGTACACCTACTTTCCAACGCCTTTAAATTCACCGAAATATCTGGCGAAATTGGACTGCGGGTAAGTCGTTGGGAAGGATGGATTGCCTTTACAGTTTGGGATACAGGAATTGGCATTCCCGAACACCAGCAACACTTAATCTTTCAAAAATTCCAACAACTAGAAAATCCCCTCACCCGCCAATTTGAAGGCACTGGTTTAGGGCTAGTATTAACTCGCGCCTTGGCTCGTCTCCACGGAGGAGATGTCAGCTTCTTATCGCGTGAAGGTAAAGGTAGCCAGTTTACCCTACTTCTGCCGCCCAGTCCCCCGAAAACAGGCTTTTCGGAACCAGATATGGGAATCAGAGAAGAGGAGGAGACACGATACCAACCGACACGGGAAAACTCCGCCGCTCGTCAGCAAGTTAGTACGCCCATACAGCATCATCTTGCGAGTTCGCAACGATTGGTCTTGGTAGTCGAGGCAGTAGCCCGATATATTGAAGACTTGACCGAACAACTCAAAGGTTTAGGATATCGGGTAGTGATTGCGCGATCGGGCACAGAAGCAGTCGAAAAAGCGCGACGCTTGCAACCAATAGCGATATTTTTAAATCCGTTGCTACCCCTGCTATCAGGCTGGGATGTACTGACTTTACTAAAATCTGACACCGCAACCCGTCATATATCTGTAATTGTTACCGCGACGGGAGCCGAAAAGGAGCAAGCATTTGCTAACCGAGCCGATGGTTTCTTAAGTTTGCCAGTAGAGCATCAGGTCTTAGCACCAGTTCTAGAAAAATTATCTAGTGTACAAGTAATTCCGCAGATAGGGTTAAATAATAGTGCAATTATCCCAACTAAAACCCCACTGCGAATTCTCAGGTTAGTGAATCCCCAGTTAGAATCGGTCAATCCCCACCCCTCACTTCGAGAACATCGAGTGATTGAAGTAGATGACCTAGATCAGGCAGAACTTTTGGCGCGGGTATGGCAGTTTGATGTCATTTTGCTAGATGTGGAAAGTACCACCGCCCAAATTTATTTGCAACAACTAATTGGACATCCACGTTTAGCAGCTATACCACTGGTGACTTGCGATGTTGCAACTACTTTAATCGCTTCCAAAATACCAGGGCTATCTGTATTTCCTTACTTAACACCATTTGCGAAAGATAACAGCAGTCGCACCGAGAAAACAGATGCTTTACTATCAGTACTAGAAATTGCTTCTGGTATTTGCTGCCCTCCCAACATCTTAGTAGTGGATTTAACAATGCTACGAGATTTCCCCCAGGTAAGACGTAAGCCAGCTAAGGGTTATCGGACAGCAAAAAATTGCTCAATTAGTAGTGAAACTGCTGAACGCGGATCTGAATGGTTCCAAGCTTTAATTCAATACCTGCAAACAGCAGGCTTCAAAGCGGCGATGAGTCCTTGTTGGGCAGAAGTATTGCAACAGATTCGCCACGAAAGCGTTGACTTATTGCTAATTTGCTTAGGAGAAACTTCTATCCACAAAGATGTGCTCAAAGCACTGAAAACATTAGGAGATTCACCTTTAAAGTTGCCACCAATTTTGGTACTAAATCAGCGATTAAATCGCTCACAGACCAGTTTCCAGGATGGGGTAGCTTATAAGCAAATTGACAAGCAGAAGAAGAATAGTGTGGAATCGATAGAAACTGTTGTTGGTGCGATCGCTACCCAAATATTACCACGATCGATCTCAATGGAAGATTTATTAAGCCAGATCAATCAAGCTTTAGCTGTCAATGGTTACAATGGCAAATGTTAATGTGGTCATTAGTCATTGGTCATTAGTTATTCTCAAAGGACTAATGACTAATGACTAATAACAAATTTATGATATATCTATTTTTGGATTCTTCATTTTCTTAAAAGGAACGCGAACCAAGTTATAAGCACCCTTGGTTGATAAATTCTTGTAATCATCTGGCTGTAAGTCCATTTGTAAAAACTTTTTCTGTTCGGCCAGCAGCAGCACTGAGGAAGGTTTTAGTCCTTTAGCAGCCTGATTTTTAATATGCTCTACAGCCTCTTTAGGAAATTTTAAATAATTTACGTGGATGTGGCTGTAAAATACCACACTAGGCTTTTTGAAGCCAAGCATGATCAATTCTTCGTTTGGTTGTTTTGCTTCTAAAATGACCGCAGACAACTCCCTTAAGGGTAATTGACGTTCTCGATCGATAAAGAACGAAGCAGGCGTTAAGACAAAAATTATAAACGCCACAAACCCGATTAAATTAATACTGATAATGTAGTTCCAGCGGCGACTCAATAATAAACCCGCAACCAAAACAGCAGAAACTAGCCAAATTATACCTGCGATTACTGGTAAACCAGATCGTTGAATTAGTTCATGGAAATTACTTATCGCTGGATCGGTACCTAATATATGGGTGATGTTGAGCAGTGCTGTTGCCAGAACTGATAAAAATACTACATTCACCCAACCACTGATTCGCAGCAAAGACGCGGAGATGGGCGGAGTGGGAGAGGGGGAAACAGGAATTGTTTGTCGTGTCTCTGTATCTGAAAAAACGTCGCTCCACAACAAGGCTACCAGGATTGCTGCTGCTGGCATTAAAGGCAATACGTAGCTAGGGAGTTTAGTAACGGCAATGCTAAAAAAGGCAAAGATACTAGCAAACCAGAACCAGGCAAATAAACCAAATTGCTGAAAACGTTCAAGGGATCGCCAATGCGATCGCTGCCAAAATTTTAGTCTGATTATAGAAGCTGGTAAATACACTGAGTATGGTGCAAAACCCAACAGCACGATTAAAAAGTAAAAATACCAAGGTGCTGAGTGACCATTAACTACTTCTGTAAAGCGTTCCAGGTTGTGATAACCAAAAAAGGAATTAATGTAATTCCAGCCATTGCGCCAAATTACTAAAGCATACCAGGGCACTGACAAAGCGAGAATTATCAGCATACCTACAAGAAGGTGCATTTCTCGCAACACCTCTCGCACTTTACCCACGTAAAGCAAAAAAGCAGCAACAATTAACCCCGGCAAAACAATTCCCACTGGCCCTTTGGTCAAAATTGCGCCAGCAATCAGCACATAAAAAGCTAAGTACCACTTATTAGGGAATAGGGCATGGGGCATCCCTTCGGCTTCGCTCAGGGCAAGTGGGGATTGGGCAGAAGAGTGCAGAGGAGAGGAATTTTCCCCCTGCTCCCCTGCTCCCCTGCTCCCCTGCTCCCCTGCATATCCTAGAAAGAAACATAACAAAGCTGATGCTATACATCCGGTGAGTAACATATCAGAGACACCCGTTCTCGCCCAAATAATAGTTTCGGGATTGAGTGCCATCAGCGCTGCTGCTATAAAAGATGTTAAGTAGCGACGAGTAGGACGTGAAACTTGCTCTAATTCGTCTTGTTTAGCCAAATACCACTGGATGGTGTAAAAACCTAAACAAACTAATCCGAATGCGGCGATCGCAGAAGGAAGGCGTACTGCCCATTCATTTACGCCAATCAGATGATATGCGATCGCCTGACACCAGTAAATTAAAGCAGGTTTATCGAAACGAGTGTCACCATTGAAAAATGGGGTAATCCAATCACCTGTAACGTACATCTGGCGGGAAGCTTCGGCAAAGAGCGGCTCTGTCTCATCAATTAAGCCGATGTTGCCCAAATTCCACCCAAAAGCCACCCAGCCAACTACTATCAACCACAAAATCGACACAGTTAGACTCAGGGCTGGATTTTTTGCTATTTTGTTGAACCACCGATCAACAGTGTGCTTAACACTCAATTTCATTCTCATTTAGTCAATAGTCAACAATCACTAATCAATAGTCGTTGGTTATCTATCTTTTGTTCTTCAGAGTTTTTAATTCAACAATTTTCCTCTATCCATTACTTAACACTTTACCAACTGTAGGGTAAGGATGTAAAAATAAAGGTTTGAGCAAACGGTAAACAATGCCCATTCTACAAAAATTGCTTCCGTACTCAATATTTCCCACTTAGCAATATTTATTAGACATCTTGCATAAGTAACTTTTGCTTTCCGGTTGGGAAAAGGCTAAAGGGTAGGGTAAGGAAAAATTCCATACCTTTCCCTTATCCCCAGAGGGTACCCCACCTTCCCCCTTTTCTCCACTTCTGCAATAAGTCTATTGACTCAGCACAAGTTGCCATTCTCTGTTTTGGGAATTCCACTTAGGTAATTGAGTTTCGCCAATAATATAAGGGCCCCAATAACGACGGGAACCATCTTGTGCAAAAGCAACTAAAACATCTCCCTTTTCCAGCTTTAAATTATTCTGAGGTAGGGATAGAACCAGTCCCTTCTCACTACCTTCTTCGGGAGCAAAATCCCAATGTGCCGGTACATCGTAGTGAGTTTGTTTTTTACTAGCTCCTTTTGCTACTGACTGTCGTGCCAGTAGAACCAGCCGCACAGGCTGATTTGTTTGATTGCTCATTCGCAAAGTACCTCCATCCTTGGCAATGCTTGTTGATTTATCACGCTCTGCCAAGACAGGATAAGTATTCTCTTTACTGCTATGTTCTACTCGACTGGTTGGGGTAGGTACTGGAGTAGATAGACTAGTAGAAAGACTTTTTTCAGGTACAACCGAAGTTGTATGCCACTCTTGAGTTTCTGTTGGCAGTTGTGAAGATGTATCTGGGTTTGTATCTGGGTTAGTGGACTCAAAGGATACGCTCAGTCCAAAGCATCCCACCAGAGCAACAAGCAGTCCCAAGCACAAAGCTGTAATACCGACGTTACGATACACTGAAGATTTCATATTGATAGTTATTTAGAAATAAATATTTTGTTTAGGCTTGACCAAATAGTAGCCTATTATCCCAAAAGGCAATCACACAAAATAGCCGAATATAGACTTTCCTAAAATTAGGAAGACGAATGTATGATAAATATCATTTTGATTAGAAAACATTTGAAGGATATAATCTCTTTGATGTTTCAAAAACAAGAGATACAGACATCCATTACTTTGGCTTTTGACCGTAAGTATGGATAAAAGCAAGATAAGTTTATACCTATTTAGCCAATTCATTTCTATAAAAAAAATAAAAGTTTCCTGAAACCATTAGCAGCCTCAACAAGGCGTCCTTTGCTAAACGTCAGATAAATCTAAGTGGTGTATTTTATCTTCTGCTATTAAAAGCACCTTAAGAGGATATTTGGAAAGTATCTGGCGATCTAGCCAGTGCTTAGAGATCCTCCTTTCTAAATCTACGCAAGTCCCTTGTCCTGTTGGGAGACGCTACGAGTAGCTTACTTCCATACATGAATACAAGTCAGCAAACCCGCTTAACGAACTAGCTTCCTTAAAAAAGGGGAATTTTGAATCATTTTCCCATTTTTTCAGGCTTGAACGTGGGGATCGAACTAAATATTATTGTTTCCAAACATCTTCTAAGAAACTGTACTTCTCTGAAGATGATAGAATAGTCAAATTTGAATAAACACTGGAATTCCAGTAGATATCTACAATAGTAACAAACAAGCTGATGCTAAAACCAATATCCTCCTTAACCTAATATAGATATATTTCAAGATATTTTGACTTTTCCCAGAAGTCCCTTTGATGCAAAACACTCGTCTCAATAACTTGTTCGATGCCATTGCTACACGCTTTGGGCAATGGTTTTTAAATCCTTGGCGACGGCTATCGTTGCTGATAATTAGTTTTTTGTTCGGTTTTTTTCTGGGAAACGCAGCTTCTACCACAGCCGGTCAACGTGCAGAATTAGACATTGTAGTAGCTGGTTTTTTAGTATTGTTGACGGAAATTACCAGCAGAATATTTTATAGTCGCAGCTTTTTGTCAAGGCGATCGCTCTTGGTAGACTCACTAAATCTCCTCAAAGTTGGTTTCATCTACAGCCTGTTTCTCGAAGCTTTTAAGCTGGGATCTTAGTCAGATGGAGAATTTATGAATTTGTGGCTGAGTGTTTTGGCAACCAATGGGGTGGGGGAAACTTGGAAGCAGGAAGCAAGAGAAGCAGCACTGGCAGATCGGTTAAGGGCTAAAGCTTTTGGCATTGCACCGGAAAATGTTGATGAAATGATTGAAAGGCGATCGCATTTACTAAAATCTGTCTTTCCAGCTTTTAGCGAATTCTGTCAAGCGACTCTCCAAGTACAACCCCAGGAAATGTTACAGGTATTGTGGGACTTGTGGCTGCCTTTGGGGATCAAACTAGCATCGCAGCGCCAACAGTTGGGACACCCCCTGATTCAAGGAATATTGGGAGGACAAGGCACTGGTAAAACCACAATGTCCAAAATTCTCATTTTGATTCTCGATCATTTGGGATACAGGACTGTGAGTTTATCTTTGGATGACTTATATAAAACTTACAGCGATCGCTTGGTTTTAACACAGCAAGATCCCCGCTTAATTTGGCGCGGCCCACCAGGAACCCATGATATAGACTTAGGCTTAAATGTACTAGATCAAATTCGCCAGTCGCAAAGCCCAGTGATGCTTCCCCGTTTTGATAAATCTGCTTTTGGAGGTGCTGGCGATCGCACTAATCCAGAAATGGTGGCGGATGTAGATATTGTACTATTTGAAGGTTGGTTTGTGGGTGTGCGACCAATCGATCCTGATTTATTTGATACTGCGCCACCGCCAATTGTCACAGATGAAGATAAAGCATTCGCCCGTGAGATGAATCTTCGCCTCCACGATTATTTACCACTGTGGGAGCGATTAGACAGCTTAATTGTCCTTTATCCCACCGATTACCGCTGTTCTTTGGAGTGGCGCAAACAGGCAGAACAACAGATGATTGCTACGGGGAAATCGGGAATGAATAACGCACAGATAGAGCAATTTGTCAATTACTTTTGGCGATCGCTTCACCCGGAATTATTCATCAACCCGTTGGTAACAGATGCAACAGTGGTTGACATGGTGATTGAGATTAATCTCGATCGCAGCTTTGGTAAAGTGTATTGCGATCGCACTAATTTGTAATTCGTAATTTGTAACAGCTATGGTTTTGACGCAGATTTAGAAGCATTACTAAATAACCAAGATACAAGATTAGGAATTGTAGCAGCCCCAAACGAGAACAGCGCAATAATTGCATCACGCGGTAAAACGCCATCTAACCAGCTACCCTGGATTCTGGAAACGGGAAAATCTTGATCTAGACCGATTCTAATCTGTTTAGTTTTACCAGAGAACCGTGCTTCTATACCCTTTTTGGGAACAATTTGGAGATGGCGTATTAGTTGAATATTTAGAGGAATATCAGGTTTTTCTCCCATGAGAAATTGATTTTTTCTAATTTCTTGTTCCTGCCCTACCATGCGAATTTTGCCTTCTACAATAGTAGAAACATCTAAATCATCTCTGAGATCGCTGCCATTTCTATTTACATCTATAAACTGAACATTTTTGGTTTCTATCTTGCCCCGAAACCATTGTTCTGATTCATATTTGGCAGGTTTGGCTAAGGTAATATAAATATTGATATTTTGCGGAAGTTCTAAGTTAAATTCTTGATTATCTGGATTTAAAATAAATTCTAGAGGTGTTTGGTTATCTAGTTGTTTTTGTAAATTGGAATCTAATAATTCATAACCTTCTACGATAATTTTGATTGGTTGTTCACCTAAATAAAGTTTTAATATATTTGAGTTATTTTTTAGGTCTATTTTAGGATTTCGCTGTAGAGCAAAGGCCAACTGATTACGATAAAAGTCATAATTTAACTCAGTTACTTTTGTATTCGGTTGTAACCGCAGTTCATTCAATTCGATTTCGCTCGTTCCTTGGAGATTAGCTGGAGCAATAATCCATTTACTTTCACGGTCTTTAAGTTGGATTGTTAACGATTTTGACTGATTAAGTTGGGTAAATTTACTTTCAAACTTACCTGTGAAAGTTAAGGTTTGGATGCCTTCACTTTCTAATTCTTTAATGCCACGAATATTTTCAATAAAGCGTTTGGGTTGCTGCCCATTATAGATAAAGCTCATTTCTTGAGAAATGATATTACCTTCAAAGGTATGAGTCCCAGGTGCGATCGCGGCAAAGCTGACGAGAGTCAAAAATAAAAGTAACAGCAACACCAACAATAAACTTTGATGATTTGAAATAGTTCGTAATAAGCGCTTCAGCGCTGAAAAGCTGACTCCAAACCACGCAACTAGATGTGTTTTCAGAGAATTCAAGCATTGGCGAATCTTGATGAAGTCGGGAAATTGTTTGGCTTTTTGCCGAGATGCCATGATTTATTTCAACCAATTTGGGTTATGTTCAAATACAATTCGCCTTTCGATGCGATCGCTAGGTTCATTTCTTCGCTCAATATTAGCAACGTAACGCAATTCATAGCGCCCTGCTGGGGCATTACCATCCCAGGTAAAAACAGTTTCACCCTTTTTCGGGTTAGGGCGGGAAGTGCTATAAATTGCTTTTTCACCTTGGGGAAGGATTTCAAAGGTGGTAAATCTGACTCGATCCTCGGAATAAAAGACAAATTCATATTTACCAGAAGTTTGCCCCAGGATGACTGGAACATACACAGGTTGGGAACCAAGGCTATAGGATGCCACAGCCCGGAGTTTGTTTGCTCGTATTTTGGCTTCTCTGAGAACGTAAGTATCCCAGCTAAAGCTGAAACCTGAACCATTCTTAGACAATAACAAGTCATCCATCTGATAGTGATAATTATCGCCCAATGATTTCACTATTATTTGGGGGTTTTTTCCACCATTTATTTGGGGAATTTGTACTGTGAGAGTTTTGCCGAAACTGGCAAGGTTGCGAGTAGCAATGGAAATTAGGCTTAAGGTATTGCCGCTTAAGGGTTCTTTTTTGATACCTTCGCAACGGTTGGGTGGTTTGCGGCGGATATAATCGGTAGAGCGGGGGTTTCCTTCTGGGCAATAAGCAGCAGCAGGAAGATGGCTGACGCTGAGAATTAATAAGCTGGCAAGAATAATTTTATAATTCATAGTTTGTTGAAGAGACGCGATTAATCGCGTCTGTACAAGAGGTTATTTAATGTTCCAAGTGGACAGTTGTTTTTGAATTTCAGACATGGGATAAGCGAAATCTCGGTCTTCACCTTTTTTGCGGGCAAAGACGATCCCTAAAAGTTGATTTTGTGAGTCAAGCACAGGACTGCCAGAATAACCAGGTGTGAGTGCGGCTTGAGATATTTCTAATTGCTGTTTTTCATAGCTGATTTGTCCTGATTGCATAGACCAAGATTTATCTTCACCCCTTTGAGCAGAATGACCGATAATCCGAA
>NZ_JBWQXL010000016.1:0-139926 GCF_056620565.1 Nostoc sp. LEGE 12454 | reverse complement strand
CCTTACTTATAGAAATCGCCGAAAAAGATTTAGTTTAAGGTTTAATCTGATTGCTGCTCTCTACAATTATGAGCTTTGTCTCCCCAAAATAAAATCTTCCTGAGCGACTTTTGCAAGAGGTCTATTGCACTTCATGTCTAGCAAGCTTTTAGACTTTTTGTAATCGTCGCTTTCAGCTTGGGCTGAATCGTCATACACTGATTTTGAACTAATGAAAGCGGTTGCCCTTACAGAAACGATGAGCGAAAGTAAGATATCAGAGATATTAGAAACCTTCGAGGCAGACTTGCTGTCGGAGTGGACTCAAGAACTAGCCACTGTGAATATTCGGAGAGGCTTGATTAAAGAAGCACAGCTAAAGGAGGAGTGCCGAGAATTCCTGAGTTTGTTTCGGATTGCCGTTGGGCGGGGCAACTTTACCAATATTCAGGCGGCGGCGTGGCAGGAGATGCGGGAGATGCTCAACAGCATTTCTCGATCGCGATCGCAAAATGGCTTCACACCCTCAGAAACGGCTATATTCGTCTTTTCGTTCAAGCAACCCCTCTTCAAACGAATGCGCGAGCAATTGCAAGACCCCATTGAGTTGGGTGAAAATATCTGGTTAGTCACAAACTTATTGGATCGGCTAGGATTGCTGACAATTGAAGTCTATCAAAAGGCGCGAGAAGAGGTGATTTTACGGCAGCAGGAAGAGTTGATGGAGCTGTCTACCCCCGTGGTTAAACTCTGGGAGGGAATTTTGGCATTGCCGATAATCGGTACTTTGGATAGTGCCCGGACTCAAATGATGATGGAGTCGTTATTACAGAAGATTGTCGAAACTAGTTCAGAAGTTGCGATCATTGACATTACCGGGGTTCCCACTGTCGATACCCTGACCGCTCAACATCTACTTAAGACTGTTACCGCCGCCCGTCTCATGGGAGCTGATTGCATGATCAGTGGCATTCGTCCTCAAATTGCCCAAACAATCGTCTATCTCGGCATTGATTTGACCAATGTAGTCACAAAAGCAACCTTAGCCGATGCCTTTCTGACGGCGCTAAAACGGTTAGGAACGACCATTACCCGCTCTCAATCCAAATAGGTGGAAGGAAGCAATGGAACGTATTCCTATACTCAAAATGGGCAATTTTCTACTTGTGACAATCCAGGTAGATATGCACGATCGCCTCGCCATAACGCTACAGGAAGACCTGACCAACAGCATTACTCAAACTCAAGCTCGCGGTGTCCTGATTGATATTTCGGGATTAGAGATTGTTGATTCCTTCATTGGTAGGGTTTTAGCCAACATTGCCAGAATGTCACGGGTGCTGGATGCTGAGACAGTTGTCGTTGGGATGCAGCCTGCTGTGGCAATCACCCTAGTGGAATTGGGGATGTCGCTGACGGGGATTCGCACTGCCCTAAACGTCGAAAAGGGTATGGCATTGTTGCGATCGTCACTCAATGAAACCACAAATCAAATCACTGCCACTAAATGGCGTGCAGATGATGATGCAGAAGACTGAAACGATTAACATTCAATCTTCTACAGATGTAGTTTTAGTTAGGCAGTCCGTGCGTCAGCTAGCCGTGGAAATTGGCTTTGGCTTAGTAGACCAAACTAAAATTGTTACCGCCGCCAGTGAGTTAGCCCGCAATACCCTAGACTACGGAGGGGGCGGCACAGTCAAGCTAGAAACGCTTCAGGAAGGGCGACGACGAGGACTCCGACTGACTTTTGAAGATCGGGGGCCGGGAATTTCCGATATCGAACTGGCGCTAAAGGATGGGTTCACAA
The DNA here is from genome assembly GCF_056620565.1 of Nostoc sp. LEGE 12454. Taxonomy (NCBI): domain Bacteria; kingdom Bacillati; phylum Cyanobacteriota; class Cyanophyceae; order Nostocales; family Nostocaceae; genus Nostoc; species Nostoc sp. LEGE 12454. Next base: position 138,137 of record NZ_JBWQXL010000016.1, on the reverse strand, counting down.
CGGGCAGCGGCTTAGGTATGGGGCTAGGTGGTGCCAAACGACTTGCCAGCGAGTTTGAGATTCAGTCTGTGGTGGGAGAAGGAACACGGATAATAATTGTACGATGGAAATAAAATGAGAGAATCTGTCGCCGTCACAATTACTGAATCTAGCCAGACTGGGGAAGCCAGACGGGCGGCGATGGCTTTAGCAACTCGGTTGGGTTTTCAGGAAACACAACGGGGCAAGGTTGGGATTGTGGTGACAGAAATTGCGAACAATCTGGTGCAACACGCCCACGGCGGAGTTGTGCTAATGCGATCGCTCAAGCAACATTCCAGAATTGGCATTGAAATCTTAGCGCTAGATAAAGGACGGGGAATGGTCGATGTGGATGAGTGTTTGCAAGATGGCTTTTCCACAGCCGGAACTTTAGGCAATGGCATGGGTGCAATTCGTCGTCTTTCTGGTTTATTAGAAATTTACTCCGTTCCCAACCAAGGAACAGCCCTCCTGGCTCACCTCTGGCCAGACTCAGCCCCCGATCAACCTGAGAAGGTTTTAGAAATGGGAGCGATCTGTTTGCCCAAACGAGGAGAAGAGGTTTCAGGAGATACCTGGGTCTGTGAAGTCGATTGTTGTCGTAGTCTGTTGTTAGTAGCTGATGGTTTAGGGCATGGCCCTGCCGCTGCCTCAGCAGCAGAAGCAGCCGTAAGAATCTTTCAAGAACATCTTCATAGTTCTCCTGGGGCGATCGTCGAAGCTGCCCACGCCGCCTTGCGAAGTACGCGAGGAGCAGCACTCGCCATTGCCGAAATCGACTTTGACCAACAGTCTATCCGCTTTGCCGGAATTGGCAACATTGCTGCCAGCATTTTCTCCTTTACTGAGCATCGCCATCTGTTATCTCACAATGGCACGGTGGGACATGAAATCCGCAAAATTCAAGAGTTTAGCTATCCCTGGTATGCTAACGGAGTTTTAATTATGCATTCTGACGGATTAGGCGCTAAGTGGCAAATCGATCGCTATCCAGGCATAATGCAAAAACATCCTAGCCTGATTGCAGGAGTGCTATACCGAGACTTTAACCGAGAGCGAGACGATGTGACGGTGTTAGTAGCGAAAGGAATGGGCAGTTAAGGGAGGGTGTCATCATTGGTGAACCAAATTTAATGAGTAATGAGTAATGAGTAATGAGTAATGAGTAATGAGTAATGAGTAATGAGTGGATTATTTTTTATTTTTCTTTCAATTTGTTGATTGAAGTTGTTAATATTTTAATAATTCTTTCATTCTCTTCTATCAGATTTTGAAATTTTGATTTTGACACCAACTCCGACTTTATCATTATTTTTATCCAAAAAAGGGTTTCATTGGCTTCCTTTAATGCTATAGAATACTTATTGATAAAGTCTTTATTTGATTGTGCATATTTAGCTTCTGAACAGTTTGCACCTATTGATGTCCCGCTTCTTAAAAATTGTTTAGACAAGATTTTACCAGCGTCGTCAAAAGGTCTTTTATTTAGCTCAGAATAAGCTTTGATAACTCTTATTGCAAAATTTTCTGTTCTTTCTTGAATACTGATATTTGCGTTATAATTAATCACGAGTAAAAAATGTGGTAATCAATTTTACTTTATAATTAATAGGTATTTACTTATTACTCATTACTCATTACTTATTACTTATTAATAATTACTTAAAGAACGCGAAAAATAACTAGAAGGTTTAAGAATTTTGAATTGGAGTGAAGCGACTTGACAATTGTTTTTACGATCGCCATCCAGTACGAACAGGATGTTGTGCAAGCTCGGCAACGAACTCGTGAGATCGCCGAGCAGTTGGGCTTTGATGCTCAAGATCGGGCGCGATTGGCGACGGCAGTTTCCGAAATTGCCCGCAACGCCTTTCAATATGCCCAAGACGGAACAGTTGAATTTTCTGTGGCGGGAGAGCCGCAAGCGTTTCTGATTCGGATTCAAGATCGGGGTGCAGGCATTCCTGATTTAGCAGACGTTTTGGCCGGACGCCACACCTCTGATACGGGAGCGGGGCTAGGCATCGTGGGCACGCGCAGGTTGATGGATTTCTTTGAGATTGAATCGCTGCCGGAGCAAGGAACAACGGTAACAATCGGCAAAAGGTTATCGAAGCGCACACCTACTTTCACCGATTCGCAATTGCAGCAGATTCGAGAAACCATAATTGGGCGATCGCCCGAAAATCCCTATCAAGAAATCCAGCAGCAAAACCAGGAATTACTCCGGGCTATGGCAGAGCTACGGAAGCGCGAGGAAGAACTGAGCCAACTAAATCAGGAATTGGAAGATACCAATCGCGGTGTGGTTGCCCTCTATGCAGAACTGGATGAAAAAGCCAGCTCCCTGCAACAGGTAAACGAGCTAAAAACCCGCTTTCTCTCGAACATGAGCCACGAGTTTCGCACGCCGCTCAACTCGATTTTGTCCCTCTCTCGGATGCTGCTAGCCCGGATGGATGGCGATTTGACCATCGAGCAAGAAAAGCAGGTGACATTCATCCAAAAGGCGGCAAGCGGATTATCAGAATTGGTCAACGATTTGCTGGATTTGGCAAAGGTGGAAGCTGGAAAAATTGAAGTGCATCCCAGTTCTTTTGAAGTTAGTGAATTGTTTGCCACGCTGCGGGGAATGCTGCGCCCATTATTAGTTCAAGGCTCCTCCGTGGCGCTGATTGTCGAAGAACCTGAAGGCATTCCACCGCTCTATAGCGATGAGGGCAAAATTGCTCAAATTCTCAGAAACTTTGTCTCCAATGCCCTGAAATTTACCGAGCGGGGAGAGGTGCGCGTCACCGCTGTGCAAACGGGTCATACCGTCACCTTCTCTGTATCTGATACGGGCATCGGCATTGCTCCAGGCGATCGAGAACGGATTTTTGAGGATTTTATGCAAATTGAGTCCCCTCTGCAAAAGCAGGTGAAGGGAACCGGGTTAGGATTGCCGTTATCGCGCAAGCTAGCGGAGCTACTCGGCGGCAGCATTTCGATGAAAAGTCAGCCAGGTGAAGGCTCTACCTTTACAGCCTTGATTCCCATCGTCTACCCAAATGCCACCGAATTGACCACCGGACTGCAACCAATCGCATCAGTTGAGCCAACTCGCCTGCCGATTCTGGTGGTTGAAGATCATCCAGAAACTCTATTTATTTACGAAAAGCATCTTCAGCAATCAATCTATCAATTGATTGCTACCCGCACCTTAGCTCAGGCAAGGCTTGCCTTACAACAATTTCAACCTGCGGTGATTATGCTAGATATTCTGCTGGAGGGGCAAAACGGCTGGACGTTCTTACGAGAAATCAAAGGGGATGAAACAACCCGCACTATCCCTGTACTCGTTATTACCATCGTTGATAACGAGAAGCAAGCACTGGCGCTAGGAGCAGACGGTTTTCTAATTAAGCCGGTAGACAGATTGCCGTTGTTGAACAAACTTAATAGGCTAATTACTGAGAACAAGCCTCAAAAAATCTTGTTAATTGATGATGACCCCGCCTATCGGTATTTGATAAAACAGTTGTTAATAAATACACCGTTGAGGATTTTAGAAGCTGCAAATGGAAAAGAAGGATTAGATTTGGCACAACGAGAGCAGCCAAACGCCATCATATTGGACTTGGAGATGCCAGAACTCGGCGGGTTTGATGTACTCAAGCAACTTAAAAACAATTCCGTTACTCAGTTGATTCCTGTGATTATTCACTCATCTGCCCAACTGGATGCAGAAGCGCAAAGCCAATTAGCGGCGCAAAGCATAGCCATTGTTTCCAAAGAAATAGGCTCTCAAACCACAGCGATCGCTCAACTTCAAGATGCGCTCGTCAAAGCCGGACTTGTTCTAGAGGTTTCAGGGAAAGGTCATGTCTGAGCCACGAGTTACGATCCTGCATGTTGACGATAACGAAGCCAATCGTTACGTTGTTACCCGGATCTTGCAAAATGCAGGCTTTAGTGTGGTGGAAGCGGCAACTGGAACGACAGGATTAGAAGCCGTTGCTAACTTTCAGCCTGACTTAGTAATTTTAGATGTCCAATTACCAGATATCAGCGGCTTTGAAGTCTGTCGCCAAATTAAGGCAAACCCGGAAACGGCTTTTATCCCTGTATTACACCTTTCTGCAAGTTTTGTCCAAAGCCAGGATAAAGCAGAAGGCTTGGATAGCGGAGCTGATGCTTATCTGGTGCAACCTGTTGAACCAATTGAACTGCTTGCCACTTTGCGATCGCTGCTGCGAATTCGCCGGGCGGAGGAAGTTGCTTTGTCCTCAGCGCGGGAGTGGCAAACCACCTTTGACTCGATGAACGACGGCGTTTCTTTGGTAGACCGAGAAGGTAGAATTATGCGCTGTAATCGAGCGATGATGCAGCTTTTTTGCAAGCCCTCCCACGAAATCTTAGGTTATGCCCACCACGAGCTGATGGGTGCAAAATTGGGAATCGGCGATGGCACTTGTTTTCGCCGTGCGAAAGAAACTCACCAACGGCAAATTCTAGAATTTCAGTCCCAAGAACGCTGGTTTGCCAAAACCATCGATCCGGTACTTGATGGGGATGGGACTCTCACTGGTGCGGTTTTCATTCTCTCTGATATCACCGAACGTAAACGAGCAGAAGCATTGCTGCAAGAGCAAAACGAACGCCTCAATCAATTGATGATTTCTTTGCAGCAACAGACCGAACAAGCGCAGCAAGCCAACCGCATCAAAGATGAGTTTCTGGCAGTGCTGTCTCATGAATTGCGATCGCCCCTGAATCCGATTTTGGGTTGGGCAAGAATTCTGCAAAAGAGTCACCAGGATGCAGCCAAAACTCAGTACGCCCTGGAAACGATCGAGCGCAACGCGAAACTACAAGCACAACTAATCGAAGATTTGCTCGATGTGTCGCGTATTCTCCAAGGTAAGTTGGCTTTAAACACAGTTCCAGTCGGTCTTACTTATACCATCAAAGCTGCCCTTGAAACCGTGCGGCTGGCTGCTGAAGCTAAATCTATTCAGATTCAAACAATATTTGAACCGAACGTTGGACAAGTGTTGGGTGATTCTGGTCGCTTGCAACAAGTTGTTTGGAATCTACTTTCTAACGCGATTAAATTTACCTCGCAGGGTGGTCGAGTAGAGGTGCGGTTAGAAACGATCGAGGATGAAGTAGATACTCATGCAGCGGAATACACTCAAATCACTGTCAGCGACAATGGTCGGGGGATCTCTGGTGACTTTCTGCCCTACGTGTTTGACTACTTTCGCCAAGCCGATGGGACAACGACGCGAAAATTTGGCGGGTTGGGGTTAGGGTTAGCGATCGTGCGTCATTTGGTTGAATTGCACGGCGGAACCGTTCAGGCAGCGAGTCCTGGAGAAGGGCAAGGAGCAGTGTTTACAGTCAAACTGCCACCGCTCGCTCCTTCAAAATTGAATCAAGTTGATACTGCCGATCGCGATCGCTCAGATGTCAATCTGAATGGATTGCAAGCGCTGCTTGTAGACGATGACAAAGATTCGCGGGAGTTTATTGCCTTCATGTTAGAACAGTACGGGGCACAAGTGACTGAAGTGGACTCAGCAGATGATGCTCTGAACAGTTTGATGCAAACAAAATTTGATTTGTTAATTAGTGATATTGGTATGCCCGATATGGATGGCTACACACTAATTCGTCAAATTAGAAAACAGTCACCCGATCGAGGCGGAGAAATTCCAGCGATCGCCCTGACTGCTTATGCGGGAGAAACCGATCGACAACAAGCACTAGCCGCCGGATTTCAACAGCATATTTCTAAACCAGTTGAGCTAGAAGTATTAATACAGGCTATTTTGACGATAGTAAAGGTTTAGCAACCTGAATTTTGCCTTATTTATTGAAGCTAATCTCTGAAATCATCTTTAGCATTGTTTCTGCGATCGCGGCGTTTAATAAACCTATTTTAAGTAAACGCTCATTCGTAATAGGTTAAGTTACTTCTGCTATAATCCAACATCTAAAAGAGAATAAGCTAAAACACATTTAATTTGCATATTAAAATTTTCTCAATGTCTTGTGGGGTGGGCATCTTGCCATTGGTGTCAAGTTAACGTGAGTTCGATGAACCTCTCCCTCCCAGCCTCCCTCTCCGAAACGGAAAGGGAGGAGCAACGAAAAATTCAGCTTTTTGCTCCCCTCTCCGTGTCGGAGAGGGGTTGGGGGAGAGGTCAAATAAGACTTGTCGAACTCACGTCAAGTTAAGGCAGAAGCCCAAATGTCAAAGGTATGTTCGTCGAATTCGGGCAGCCGTTTATTGAATTCGGGCAGGCGTTTATTGAATTCGGGCAGGCGTTTATTGAATTCGGGCAGGCGTTTATTGAATTTGGGCAGGCGTTTATTGAATTTGGGCAGCCGTTTATTGAATTCGGGCAGGCGTTTATTGAATTCGGGCAGCCGTTTATTATTTTTGTTCAATTTTAATTTGAGGAGGATAAAACCTAAACACAAAAAGACTTTTCATCCAGTCCCCAGTCCCTAGCTATACTAGTTTACCCCAGTAATTTCATCTTAACTTGACACTAATGGCATCTTGCCCGCCCTGATTATGCAACTTTAATGCTGATTAGCTTACTACTTTAAATTATCCCGTGCAGCAGCACGAACAATACGATTGGGGTCTTGGGTTAGTTGTTGGCAAATATCGCGGTCAGTATTTGGATTTTGAGCGATCGCATATCTTTCTGGCCATACTATAAAAACACTCAATTAACATTAGCCTCCGAAATAACCGTCACACAAGCATTCACTAAGGGTAACAACGGCCCTATTTGCTCTTGTCCATTCACGGCTAAATCGCTGTGACACAAATAAACTCTCTCGGATACACGAGAGAGTAAATCTGTCAAAATCCTTTGCAGTCGTTGTTCTTCTGCCAATTTCTCATCTTCTGCTGTCCAAGGTTCGCCTAACCTGTCTCGCAGGAAAAACGGCGCACCGAACAAAGTTGCTGCACCACCTTTCGCCCATAGAGGAGAACCAGCATCCAGCCAAAAATGCCACTGATGCGATCGCCTACTAGATCGATATTGAAATATAGTTGCTAAGGTGACAGCCTTTCTGGCTCCACCAATGGGGCGCACAGGGTAAGCGTTGGCGGTAATCGTACCCCGTCGCAGTAGTTGAATGAATTCAATAATAGTTGTGTGAGGCGTTGTTTCAACTGGGGCAATTTGTCGTAATCTGGTGTCAATTTCCCAGTAGTGTTGAGCGGTTTCTAATAATTCCCGCAATGCTGCTAGTTGTTCGTAGGGGAGATTGCTCCCATTCCATAAAAAGCGCTGAATTGCTCTGTCTAACAGAGAAATAGGACTAGGAATTAACCGCAATTCTTGTTGCGATCGCTGCTGTTCTAACCACTCCAATATCTCATTATATGCTGTAGTAGCTGCATAGCCGATTCGATCCCAGCGCTCAAAGGCTGACACTGGTAGCAAATTGGGGCGATCGGGATGGGGTACAAAGCAGTAATCTGCAATCAAACCAGCGCGTACCGGATCGATATTTGTAGAGACGCGATTCATCGCGTCTTTAGGATTCATCGCGTCTGTAGAGTTTTCTGGTAGTTGTTGTTTCCTACTCAATACAACCAGCATTTCTGCCACAGCATCCCGATCTACCAGGCGTCCCAAGCCGGGATAAACTAGTGCCAGCATGGTGAGTAAGGCGCGAATGACGGGCGAACTAATTAGGGGACGTTGGTCATTGAGCGATTCTACTGGGATATTTTGTTTAACGAGGATTTCTACTAGAGTATAACGAGCGATCGCATCTAAACCTGGTGCAATAATTGCCACTTCTTCTGGTTGCACTTGCTGTGATTGGATGGCATTAGCAATTATCTCTGCTGTTTGCCGCAATAATTGGGCGCGGGAGGTGGTTTGAATTGAATGCACTGTTTTTGGTAAACTCAACAGTATCATTGGTTCTGTGACTAATTCCACCATCTGTTTAGTCAGTTGCTCGCTCAGGGACTCTGGAGGCGGCCCGTTCAATATTTCTACCCGACAACGCTCTGCTAACCCTTCTAGGTAGTTGGGATCTGCTCCCAATCCCAATCGCACCGCACCATCAGGATTGTAGCTAAACGCGCCAACTGCACCTCGATCTAATAGCAACTCAAACAAAAGACGCGCTACGCTAGGATAGTCATCGACATCATCCGCCAGTACTGCCTGATAGCGTTTAGTTAGGTGCTGCTGGTAATGGCGATCGCTTAATAAGTGCTGACTATAAAGTTCGGTAATAATCCCATAAGTCAGTAACCCCCTCTCTAAACACCAATTACGCCAATCTAGCAGCAAAGATGCCAAAAATTCCGGCTCTAAAGTTGTGGTATTTTCCCCAAAACCCTTGGCTAAAATCTGGGCAATATCTTCGCAAGGTATACCACTGTAAGCTGCTAATTGTAATAAGTCCAAGATGCGACGCACCAAACGAGATTCATTCACTCCCGCAAGACGTAAAATTTCTTCGTCTAATTGCGGACGCCAAAGTTTGGTTGCTAACTCTTGTTCAGTTTCTGGTCGCAATCTTACCGGAAACTGTGCTTTCAGGTTCAACGAGTTAATCAGCAACGGCCAAAATAAAATAACTTCATCCTGAAAAAAACCTAGTGGCGTCTTGGCGCGAACCGGATATTTACCTAATGTAGATGTGACAATTATATCTCCTAACTCTCGACGATTATCATCATTGGCAGCTAAGACTAAAACTCCCGGCTCTGTTTGTTTAAGATATAAAAATTCAGGTACATGGCCAGTTTTTTTCCGCCCTGTTTTTTTAGTATAAAATGATTCAGTATATTGCTTTTCTGATTTTACCCAATTACAAAATTGCTCTACCAAGCGAGCCGTCTTACCACTGCGGCTAGTGCCAACAATCCAAACCGAATGAGAAACCACAAACTTTCTCCTTGTAGATTTGTTAGTATACCTCGTGCGTTAACTTAAGGTTAATAGTCACCAAATAATGCTGAATGATTGTCTGCAATGAAAAACTCTGTTTTTAGTCAAAAAATCTATTCTTTCTTACTTGCTGCTTATCGATGGTACTTACAAACTCCTGAACGTTCTTTACATGAAGCCTACGATGCAGCATTAAAGATTCAGGAAATAGAAGATAAGCATTTCAATGGTAATAAAATAGACATTGACTCGGCCATGTACAGTAACAGTGTGATGGATTATTTTGAGTCAGACCTCAACAAGCTATTAAAAATTGCCAGAATGCGGCTGACGGAGTTTAGAGGAAGCCGTTGGTTTCTAAATGAAGAGAATCAAAAAGCTGCCGAGAAAGCAGGTATAGAGTATCTCAATCCTTCTTTAGTTTTGGAAAAGCTCAACTTTATCGATCGAGTTATATCTAAATACACAACAAGTTCCGATAAAACAACTTCTAACGCTTTAGTAGTACAACCTCCAAATTTACCAGTTAACTCTGTGGCATCTGACGACAAATCGCTGCTCGTCAAAACTCCAACATTACCACCCAAAATACCAAATCCAAACTTAAACAATAAACCAAAAGCCAAGAGCAAAACCGATACAACAGGTGTTTTACCTCGCTCTATTTTAAGTACTATCACTCGTCTGCAAGTTGAATTAGACCCTAATTCGGAACAAGAAGTAATTCAGAGTTTTCGTCAAACTCAAAAAAGAACAATAATATCTATCAGGTTTATTTTACTATTAATTATTGTACCACTTTTAACGCATCAAATAGCAAAAGCTTTTGTAGTTGGGCCAATTATTGAGCGGTTTAGAAGCACTCAGGAAATGCAGATATTTCTCAATTCTGAAATGGAAGAGGAAGCCCTTTTAGAATTACAAAGATTTGAAGAAAAGCTCAAATTTGAAAATCTTATTGTCAAAGCTCCTCCACTGTTACCCGAGCAGATGGAGACTGAAATGAAAAAGAAGGCGAAAGAGCTTGCTGAAGAATTTCGTCACGAAAGCTCTGGTGCTATCAAAAATGTTTTTGCAGATATGTTCTCGGTGGTTGCTTTTATCTGGCTTTTGCTAGTCAGTAAGTCTTCTATTGCTGTGCTCAAAGATTTCTTTGATAATATTGTCTATGGACTTAGTGATAGTGCCAAGGCATTTATCATTATTTTGTTTACTGATATCTTTGTGGGATTCCACTCTCCTCATGGCTGGGAAGTACTCCTAGAAGGTGTATCGCGTCATTGGGGATTACCAGCAAATAGAGATTTTATCTTCTTATTTATCGCTACATTTCCGGTAATTTTAGATACTATCTTTAAGTATTGGATCTTCCGATATTTGAATCGGATATCGCCTTCTGCTGTTGCGACCTACCGTAATATGAATGAATAGAGAATAGGGCATTGGGTAAATTTTTTTGTATTTGATTTTAGAATTTGAGCGAGGTGGGAGAATCTTCAAAATTTTGAATTTTAATGAAAAAGACACTTACTGGATTAAGAAAGTTTAATAAAATTATCGCCATCAGTTTACCTGTGATTTTGTCAATTTTCCTGGTGCGGATGCAATCTTTGACGCATCAGGAACTCATTCCGCCAGAATGTCAGGTGAAAAAGTGGGATCTACCAATTTCCTTGACTGCTGAAAATCAAGATGCATTTTTGCAAAAGCAAAAATTCCCATTAATCCAGAGACTACCAATTACTTGTTGTCAAAGTGATACCTCTTGTTTGGATGAAGTAATTTATGGAAAAATACCAGAGAAAAAGGCACTGATAAGTGCGATCGCTCGCAGTCTCCAATATCTGCAAACAGCTAATGCTGCGGCTGCTTATCGAAACTATCCGGTAGCTGGGATTACACGCGATCGCGTCATCAAAAGTTTGCAAAGATTCCGCGAACTCCTATTAAAAACCAATTCTGCAACAGAATTACATCAAGCCATTGAGCGGGAATTTGTTCTTTACCAGTCAGTCGGTAAAGATAACCAAGGTTCCGTTTTATTCACCGCCTATTATGAGCCACTTTACGCAGCTAGTCGCGTCCCGACAACAGAATATCGCTATCCTGTTTATCGCTTACCTCCTGATTTCAACTCCTGGACTAAGCCTCATCCGACACGCGAGGAGTTAGAAGGAGCAGATGGTTTACAAAGTTCAAAAGGTAAATTGCGAGGATTAGAGTTGTTTTGGTTTCGCGATCGCCTCGAACCATATCTAACTCAAATTCAAGGTTCAGCCAAACTTCAACTTCCCGATGGTACTCAAACCACAATCGGCTATGCGGGTAATACTGCTTATAACTACAAAAGTATTGGGCGAGAATTAATAGATAATGGCAAATTACCGCAAGAAGGTGTAACTATGCCAACTATTCTCGATTATTTCCAAAAACATCCCCAAGAATTAAATATTTATATTCCGCGCGATCGCAGCTTTGTTTTTTTTCAAGAAAATCACGGTGAGCCAGCCCAAGGTTCTATCAATGTACCATTAACAGCAGAGCGTTCTATTGCTACAGATAAATCTCTCATGCCTCCTGGTGCTTTAGCGTTGATTCGCGCTTCTATTCCCTTCGTTAATCCTACTGGAAAAATGCAGGAGCGCATTATTAGCCGCTATGTTCTCGATCAAGATACCGGAGGTGCAATTAAAGGTGCGGGTAGAGTGGATTATTTTTTAGGTACTGGGAAAATCGCAGGCGATCGCGCTGGTGTTACAGTCAGCAATGGACAATTATTTTATCTCTTACTCAAATGAAATCGGCTCTTAGAAACCGCGTCTACACAGTCAAAACCCGAAATTTTTAAGGACGAGAGTTTGTGTAGTCGCGAATTCTATTGCCCTGGCTTTAAAATAGAGTTAGTCTACTAGGCTTCTAAATCCATTTCAGTATCATCATCGTCATGATCGTAAGGGATATCGTCAAGGTCTATCATTTCGGAAATTTCTTCTACTTCAGTTAGATACTCAGATTCTTGATGTTCGCGTTCGATTAAACGACCAGTTGACTTCAGCCATTCCAAAAGAATAAACTCATTACTTGTACGAATTACAGGCGCTCGCTGGTTACGAGGTTCTTCACGCAGAGGACTTATAGGCATAAAAAAAACTCACTTTGAATTACAGGTTAGCGTACAAAAAGGTCAAAATTGTACATTAAGGTTAAAAGTCTTGTCTGACAAGTCTTTTCTCAACAGACGAAATATGACCCATTGAAGTTTTGTCTCAAGTCCATTTAGCTACTTACCATTAAAATGTCCCGGCGTCAGTTTTAATAATAAATATTTCAGCAGATGCAATATATAATATTACAAAGCATTTGGTAGCTTGACGAGAGTTTCATACATATCAGAAGGTAATGCAGACAGTCTATTCGCTACAGCCACTGCATCAGCTAAGTTACTAAATTGACACCGGACTATTTCTTGTCCATTTCCTGAAGGGAATCGTTTCCTAGCTTTATTAGATACAGCACAAATAATCGCTAAAGCTTTGGCGAACCCGTCTTTTGTCAATATTCTTTCTTGAGCGAACCCTTCGACAGGGATAAGACAGACCTCAAACCGATAGCCAGGTCTGGGAGAAACAGCTATGTCGATATATGGTTTATCTTCTTTTCTGATTCGGCGTAAATATTTAGCTGTTGAATTAGGATCGTGCAAATCAGTCCCAAGGGCGTAAGTAAAAAAGCAATCTTCTGTGAGAGACTCAGGACGAGTAATTATATCCGTGGGCATAAGTTCCAATAGTATCCGTATGTTGTCTGCGTGTGTGACACACTAGACTTGTCCGTTCTTCTTAGCACATTTTCTTTAACAGTTCGGTGTATCAGTGTTACGCGAGGTATTACAATACATTTTGGCTAACTAAAATTTTAATTTTCGGAATACTGAAGACTTTCATTTCTAAAGGTCTTAGCTCTATTAACGAATGGCACTATGTTAAGATACAGCCACCTTCAAAATCAAAGGGTGTAGAGATTTAGATTCGGAGAGGCCTCTATATAGTCAGTCACATGACCGAAAATATTTCTCAACAAATAAAATCATAACATAGTTGACGCCAAACCCTGCGATCGCATCATCTGACAGCATCAGTGAATCCCTAAAAGCGATCGCGATCGCAAACTATCTGAATATTTATTTATACTCATCTATTTATAAACTTCCAGGGTACTCAATTTACTATCTCTAGTTGAATTAGAACGACTGCGAAAACACTTAGCTACGTACTGTTGCAAATGCCCTATATTTCCTAATTCTTAAGGGCAGATTAATGAATTATTTACATAAATCATCGCCTAAATAAAACCCCAGCATTATATTTATAATCCTGGGGCATAATGTTTAAAAAATAGTTTTTATGACAATTTTATTTCTTTATTCAGAGAAAAATTAGAAGCTTTCACTTAATATGTCGTTTTGCTTATTAAGATTTTTTTAGAGGTTTTAATCAGTATTTAATAGACTTTACTAATTACTTGACAAACTGCACACTATTAAAAATTAATTTAAATCTATAGTTTGTGACTATTTATGTCAAAACTGTGGATTTTTCACCGTTTTTTGTGTTTTTCACGACATCAAAAAAAATAAATAGTGGTTTATGCTACCTAACGAAATCATTAATCGTGCCATTCACGTTATTGACTCACTGCTAGTACGGTTTTTGTGGTGTAGGTAAAAACAGGCTTTCTGAGTCCTTCTCAAATAGGGCTATACCAACATTTCAGTCCTTTTTTTACTAGTGTTTAAGCTAACAAATTATACCAATCTTAGATAAAAATGCGCTCAACATATAGGTTAATGCGTAGCAATATCTCTTAGGTTAAGGAGTAAAAACCAACACATACAAGATGTTCGGATCTTGGATTTCGTCCTTCAAACGCCACTCGCTTCTCCCTTTGAATCAAAGGAGACGCTGGGCGTAGTAGGGGCGCAATGCCTTGCGCCCTACGACAGGTGTGGTTCAAAGACATGTATAAACGCACAAAAGTTGGAAAACCCTTCTAAATCTGTGGTTTTCAAGCCTAGATGTGTAGCAATCATTTTTCAGATTGGTATTAGCCATGAGTAGCAGCGATCGCAAAATCCGTTAGAACTAGCTACGATTTCGTCTCTACTAAACTTTTTTGAGGTATTCAATGAACAAGATTAATCTGTACAAACAACACCAGACCAAAAATAAGGTATTGATTTTTACTTCTTTGACTGTTTTGGCTTCTTCATTAGTACTACCCTTCCAACAAGCCTTTGCTGCAACATTGACTACTGTTGTAAATTTCAACGGCACCAACGGAGCTACACCAAGAGCTGGTGTACTTAAAGGCAACGGTACTGATGGCAATCTTTATGGAACTACTTCTGCTGGTGGCACTTCTGGCAAAGGAACTGCATTCAAGTTAACTCCTACTGCTTTCACTACTCTGACTACACTGATAAACTTCACCGGAACTTCTGGAATCAACAAAGGGACTAATCCAGTTGCTAGATTATTTCAAGCAGCTGATGGCAATTTATATGGGGCAACCTTTACAGGTGGTACAAGTGACCTCGGCAGTGTGTTTAAGTTGGCGAAAACGGCTTTTACAACCCTGACAACTCTTACAAATTTCACAGGCGCTAATGGGGCTAACCCAGCAGGCCGACTAATTACAGGTACTGATGGCAATTTGTGGGGGACAAGCTCTACAGGTGGAGCCAATAATAAAGGAACTATATTCAAGGTTTCGCCCACTACCGGGGCACTCACCACCATCAGAAGCTTCAGCGGTACTGATGGAGCAACCCCATTAGCAAGATTGCAACTGGCTGCCGATGGAAACTACTACGGCAGCGCCTCTGCTGGTGGAGCAAGTGCTAAAGGAGTTGTATTCAAGTTAACTCCCGCAGGAATACTGACTTCATATAGCTTTAGTGGCGCCAATGGGGCAAATCCGCAGTCTGGATTAATTGAATCTAGTGGATTCCTCTACGGCACCGCTAAACTGGGTGGAGCCAGCAATAAAGGAGCTATCTTCAAGGTTCCAGTCGGTGGCGGTACACCCGTTTTAGTTGCCAGTTTTAATGGCACCAATGGGGCCAACCCAACGGCTGCACTTATAAAAGCAAGCAATGGTAACTTCTATGGCACAGCTTCTGCTGGTGGGGCAAGTAACAAAGGAGTTATTTATCAGCTCACTGAAGCAACCATCACTGGTTTAGTTAGTTTTAATGGCACTAATGGAGCAACGCCAGAGTCCACGCTAATTCAACTCTCAAATGGTGCCTTTTACGGTACTGCCTCTTTTGGCGGTAGTTCTAATTTAGGAACTGTGTTTAAGTTTGTAATCTAGTTCCAAATCTAATCGGTGTGTAGAAAATGGTAAAACGTACATTTGAACGTCTACCATTTTTCTACAATCGATCTAAACCTTTCAAGACAGGTATTTGAATTTCGGTGACTCAATAGTGTTTCATATCATGTTCGCTCCGAAGAACCCTAAAGAGCCAAAATTACCCTTAGTCTGCACTAAAAGCAAGCCTACGCTGTACATACAAGTCTAAAATATTTATAGCAGTTTGCTCAGATACCTGTGAGATAGAAAAAGTCAAGGCTTTGAAGTTGGTCGGTCGAAGCTATCTCTATCAGAAAATTGAGAAAATTCTCAAAGTCGAGAGGAATCTACCAGTTTAATCTCGATATTTGCAATCCAGCTTCTCAAATCAGAGAAATTTCGTTTTAGATAAATCTTAATATCATGTTAACTTAACTTCAGAATACTGATGTAGAATATAGAACTTTACTACAGGTTTATAATTTGATTAATAATGAAATGATGTTAAAGCATGTTAAATTGTAGTAGCTGTAAAATTTGATACAAGGATTAGTTATAGTACACCATAGGAAAATTAGCAAATGTTTAGACAAAGTTCTCACGAGAGAAACTTTTTCAAAGCTTTAACTGTTAGTGCGGCGAAAGAATCTCACAAGTTAAGACGGGCATTTAAATCCTGTCTGAGTATTCTGCTTGAATCTGTACCTTTTTTGATTGCTTGTGCTGTATTGGTTAGCGTTATCAGCCTCAAAAGTCCTATCTTGCTCTTTTGTTTACTTGTTGGTAGTTTAATTGCAGTCATCACCCAGCAAATTGGGCAGCAAGTGAATTTACCAAGGCGATCGCTAATATTATTACAAATTTTAGCAGCAGCGATCGTTCTGAGTTTATATTGGTTAGACTGGTTTGCAGCCCCCGCACAAGCACAGTTTTTTGGGGAAGCTGAAAAGTTTTTCAAAAAAACCTTAACAGCAAACAACGGTGGTGCTGCCGAAACCCCAGTAAGCTTGATATTCAATGTGTTAAGGGCAATTTACTTACTTTATATTGCAATCTCCCTTGTTGGTGTGATTAATGCAGTGCGTAAAGATGAAGATTGGCAAAGCATCGCCAGAACTCCCCTATTAGTGGTTGTTGCTGTTACCATTGCTGATGTACTCACACGCTTTGTAATTGGCGATAGCAGTAAATAATTTAGTTATTTCAAATGTCTCAAGAGCGGGAACAAGAATTTCGTCCAGTCAATCAGGTTTTGGGAAGTCAACCTTCATTAGGGCCAATTCCTGCCGATCAAATTCTTCCTTGGACGGTAATTGCCTTAGCCTCCTATTTTATTATCAATGGAATTTTTGGGGGGATTTTCCAAGAAGAATTTCAAAAATGGTTGTGGACAGTACTAATGACTGGTTGGGGAATAGGAACTTGGTGGATTTTAACTGGTGGTAGGAGTTGGAGTTTTTTAAGCAAATTTATTGGCGTTCCCGCTTGGACAAGAGGCTTTGCTCGTTATCAAAGCTTACTGGAAGTTAACCATGAAGCAAAAAATCGGAAAACAAAGCGTCGGCATCGCCGGAAATGAAAGTAGATTAACACCATTTGAAGACGCCTTGCACTTGGCGACAATGCTGCGTGTTGCAATGAATGGACGTGATATTGGCGCTTACCTGTTGACAAAAGGTACTCAAAAAGACCGGTTCTGCTTTGTTTTTGGTTTTGATTGTAAGGGAATTCATACCACCTTAAGACCTGAACAAATTGATACACTTTTTAATAACATTGAAGCTGGCTTAAAAGACATTCCTAGTGGTGAAAGAATGACTCTACACTTGGGTTCTTTTAGTTCAGACAAAGAGCGCCAAAAAGAGTTAGCAACATTAATCAAAAATGCATCATCGCGAGACATCAAATATTTGTTGATGGCGGAGAGAGCCAGAATTAAAGAACTGACTATTTCTGGGATTCGTAAACCTAAATTTTTGCGGATTTATGTAACTTACACCATTGAATCTAACTCGCAACATGCAGATGATTGGATAGAAAAGCTTTTAGTCAAAGCTGAATCCTGGTGGTTGAAATTTAAAGGCGATCTTTTAGAAGTAGAAAACCAACGTATCGAAACCCTGATTACAAATGCTTACAACCAGGGTTTTCTTCGCTGGGAACAAATCTTATCTAACAAAATGGGATTGGATGTTAAACCTTTGACTGCTGATGAACTTTGGGGAGAAATCTGGAAAAGGTTTAATGATACGCAGCCAATAGCTATTCCCCAGTTAATGACTTTAGATGAAGAAGGATTACACGAACAAGTTAATTCCGATTTAGCTAGTACTAAATTACTTCTAGACAATATCCACGGCACAACTTTGCTGATGGAATCTAGTGTACCTTGTGCCGATCGCCGCTGGGTTAATGTTAATAATCGTTATATTGGCGCACTGTCATTTCTGGAAAAACCCGGCGGTTGGGTTAATAAATCGTCTCAACTGCGGTATTTATGGGAACTGTTGGCCAGAGAAGCAGTAGTAGATACAGAAATTTTTTGTGAGTTGACTGCTGCAAATCCAGCATTGGTAAAAACTACTCTGCAACGAGTGCTGAAGCAGTCAAACATGACAACAATCATGGCTCAAGAAAAAAGTAAAACTATTGATGTCAATGCTCAATTAAAGTTGAAGAAGTCGGTAGCAGCGCAAGAGCAGTTATTTGAAGGTGCAGTCCCGATTTATACGAGTGTCGCTATTTTAGTACATCGTCCAACTTTAGAAAAATTAGATGAGGCGACAAGATATATTGAAAATTGTTTTCAACGTCCAGCCAGAGTAATTAGGGAAACTGAATATGCCTGGAAAATTTGGCTGCAAACTCTACCAATAGTTTGGGAGGGTTTATTAGCAACACCCTTCAACCGTCGTCAGCTATATTTAACAAGCGAAGTTCCGGGATTAATGCCTCTAGTTTTAACCAAAAAAGGTGACAAACAAGGCTTTGAGTTGATTGCTGAAGAAGGCGGAACACCCATACATTTAGATTTATTTAATCAGCACAAAAATTTAGCTTTGTTTGCGACAACTCGTGCTGGTAAATCGGTGTTGGTGTCAGGGATTTTAACTCAGGCTTTAGCGCATGGGATTCCAGTTGTGGCGTTAGATTTCCCCAAACCTGATGGGACATCTACTTTCACTGACTACACAGAGTTTATGGAGGGGAATGGAGCCTATTTTGATATTTCCAAACAATCGAATAACTTATTTGAACAGCCAGATTTACGATCGCTAGAAGCAGAACAACAGCGCGATCGCTTTAACGATTATACTGCCTTCCTGGAATCAGCGTTAATGACAATGGTTTTAGGATCGTCCACTGAAAGTCAAATTTTATCGCAAACCGTGCGATCGCTGCTCAACTTGGCTTTAGAAGCCTTCTTTAGAGATGAGGGCATCAAAGAGCGATATCGACAGGCGATGGAGGGAGGATTTGGTACTCTTGCTTGGCAGAAAACCCCCACTTTAAAGGATTTTCTGTTTTTCTGCTCACCAGAACACTTGCAGCTAAGTTCTTTAACTGGCAGAGTCGAAGACGCTCTGAGTCAAATTCAGTTGCGCTTACGCTTTTGGCTTTCTAGCCGCGTGGGACAAGCCATTTCTGCACCATCCAGCTTTCCTACCGATGCACAACTTTTAGTTTTTGCTCTCAGAAACCTATCAGATAGTGAAGATGCAGCCGTACTCTCCTTGAGTGCTTATTCAGCCGCACTCCGACGCGCATTAGGTAGTCCAGCTTCCATATTCTTTATCGACGAAGCACCAATTTTGTTTGAGTTCGAGCAAATTTCTGATTTAGTTGGTAGAATTTGTGCGAACGGTGCTAAAGCCGGTATCAGAGTCATCTTATCAGGACAAGATCCTGACACTATTGCTAAATCTAAAGCTGCATCAAAAATATTGCAAAACCTGACAACACGGTTGATTGGACGCATTCAGCCAGTTGCAGTAGATAGTTTTGCAGACATCTTGAAATATCCCCGCCAAGTTATTTCTCGTAATGCCTCAGAAAGCTTTTTTCCCCGCAAAGAAGGCGTTTATAGCCAATGGTTATTAGATGATAACGGTATTTATACATTCTGCCGTTACTATCCAGGTTACGAACAATTGGCAGCAGTTGCTAATAACCCTTATGAACAAACTGCACGTAGCCAAATGATGCAACTTCACAGCGATAAATATGAAGCAATTTCTGCCTTTGCACGTCAGTTAGTGGCGAACCTACGTAGTAGTTAATTGAATTATGTAAATAGTTAATGGTGAATCAAACAAGTTTGAATTTTAGATTTCTGATAGTGTAGTATTAGCAAGTTACAACGTCTTTTAGATTTACTGCACCCATTCTTGGGTTGCAGCTTAGAGATTTTAGATTTTAGAATAGCGTCGAGGGTTGAACCGAAAAACTAATTCTATTATCCAAAATCAAAAATTGGCACGGTTTAAAAGCTAAATTTTTACCTCACTATATAATGTAGTCTACCTTTTTCAGGCACAGATATATGCGAAAAACTACCCTTTTTACTTTTACCTTGCTATCCCTGGCAATATTACCAGCGATCGCACAAGTTAGCACCGAATTAGGACAGGTTTGGACTGATTTTCAAGCATATTCCGGAGAGATGCAAAAATACTTTCAATATAATTTGAGCGACACCTTAAAGCCTCTAGAATCAGAGAGTAAATTGGCTATTGATACTGAAAATAATCGAGAATTAAATATACCTAACCCTATCGCTGCGGGAAAACAGATTCGTGTTCAATTGATTAACCCCTCCTATCCTTACAACCCTAAATCAAACCGCTTTGAGAATAATTCAGCAGTGTGGGCAAATTTAGTTAGTAATGAACTCAACCGTGTAATTACCCGTGGAATAGCGGTAGGTGTTCTCGGTAAAATTGGACAAGATAGGACAAAAGCGAAGTTAGAAAATATTCAAACAGCTATTGAGAGTGTTGCAGATGTAGATAATAATGATTTAGATACCAAAATTACAGACATTGCTAACAAGGCTGACAACCTTACCCCCGGCAAAACTAGTGACAACATAATAATAACAGCCGCAGATGTATTACTTAGTCAGGGTATAGCAGCATTGCTAACTGCTAACCACGAAACCCTGAAAATCCAAAAGGAGCAAGTAAAAATCGTAGCTGAAACATTTGCTCAGACATTACAAACAAATCAGTCTTTGCAATACTCTAATTTAAATTTGGCAAACATTTCTCAGCAGGCGGAAGAGGCGAATCGCGCTCGCAGAGTAGAAACATCTACAGAAGCGTCGCGACTTTTACGAGCGACTTCTCAACTAGATTTGTTTGGCAGAAATGGCAGAAAAGTTAATAAGTAGGATTTTGATCAAACAATTCTAAACTTATAGACAACTTTTAAAATCTTTTAACTCCTGATAAATCTACAGGAAATCTAAAAAAACAGCCCATAGACTCAAAATGCAACTTGCTATTAAACTAGTTTTTGCCCAAGTAGGCATCGATCAAATTCTCGATAATGGTGCCGCAACTTCCCAAAGCATTGCCGATGGCTGGGACAAACAATGGCTGGATTTATTACAAAATAACACCAGTGATAACTTGTATGGAGCGCTGACAAATCTGGGTATTTTTTTTGCTGTAGGAACCCTGTTATTTTTTATGATACAATTCCTCAAAGACTTAATATCCTACGAATACACGCGTCCCATATCAGCTTTAATTTGGCCTTTTATTGTGGTAGTACTTTTAAGTAATTCAGGCAATGGAAGTATACTGTCTAATCTGACGCTGGGAGTGCGGAATTTTTTAAACAGTGTGAATCAGCAAGTAGTGGTTTCAGCTGATGCAGATAACATATACCAGCAAGCACTGAATATGAGTGTTGCTGAAGAAGTAGCTGGTTCTTTACTACGTCCTTGTCAATCTTTAACTGGCGAACAACAAAGTCAATGTTTTGTGAAAGCTGCTGAAAAAGTTAATGTTCTCTGGCAGAAATATAGAGAGACTTATGGAAATAAAAGCTGGATCAATAGACTACAAACTAAGGTAGATAATATCAGATATGGTACTGGCATTGTATCAGAAACCTCTTTTAATTCTCTGTTAGGTTCTACAGTCCAAACGAGCATCAAAAACTTTTTAGTTTCCTTACAATATGCCTTCCAGAATTTGATAGAAGCTACTATGTTGTTAATAGCAGCTTTAGGGCCAATAGCAGTAGGTGGATCTTTACTACCTGTAGCTGGCAAACCCATTTTTGCATGGCTGACTGGATTTCTATCTATTGGAATCGCCAAAATTTCATTCAATATTATTGCTGTGCTAACTGCCGCAGTGATTGTCAATGGCCCAGGTCAAAATGCTAATGTCGATCCAGATTTAATGTGGTTCATAATTTTTCTGGGAATTTTAGCACCAATTTTATCTTTAGTTGTGGCTGCTGCTGGTGGTTTTGCAGTCTTCAGCGCCATTAACAGTACGGCTTCTTTGGTAAAAGAGAGGATATAGAAAAGATAAAATTTTTGCAAGTGTTGTAAGTAGTAAGTATATGCAAAACATCATATATAATAGCTGAAGTTTTTGCAGGAGGAGGTGAAGAAATGGTGCGTTTACTAGAAAAAAGACAAAGAACGGGAAGTGTTTTGACATTTTTTGCGATCGCAACCTTCAGTTTACATGTATTAGTTCTATTTTTATTTTTATTACAAGGGCTAAATATTCGCCAACTCAGTTTGAGAAAACCTCCCAACTTTGTACAATTAATCAATGGCAAACCAGTAGCTAATATTGATGATTTAGCAAGAGAACCAGAAGCAATTCGTCAATTTATTAGCAAAACGATGATATCAATGTTTAGCTGGTCTGGAACCTTACCACCACAAACTATTGAAGAAGTCGCAACCCCAAAATCAGATTTAGGAATACTGATTAACACGCCTCAAGGCGGTAGCCAAAAAATTACTACCAGCAGTTGGGTAGCTAGTTTTGCCTTATCAGAAGATTTTCGCAAAGGTTTCTTAAGCACAGTTGCAGAAATGACACCGCCAGAAGTTTTCTCGGAAAATCTCAACCAAGCGATGATTTCACAACTAGTAATTAAGAGAGTTTATCCACCAAAACAAATTGCACCAGGGAAGTGGCAAGTGGGTATGGTAGCCGACTTAGTTCAAAGAAATCGAGTTGGTGGTGCAAAACTTATAACTCCTTTTAATAAAGATTTCCTTGTACGTGCAGCAGATTATTTCGCTAATCCCCAAGCTGACAATAGCACCGACCTGCAAAAAGCAATTTATAGTGTCCGCGCTGATAGACTAGAAATTTATGAAATTCGTAACTTATGTTTGCTAGATGACTACAACCCGAACGCAGATAAACCAAAACAATGCGGAACTGGACAAACATCTGATAGTTTTATCAGATAATCAATTTCTTACCTGAAGATAATTCAATTTATGCGATCAATTATTAATGCAATTACTCAAACCAGAAAATAAGAAAAATAGCCCCTTACCCCTGTTGGCAGTAGGAACATTTGGTTTACATCTATTTACCTTGCTGTTACTAATATTTCATGGGTCTATGTTACAACAGTTAGGTCGACAACTCACACCTCAAAGTTTAGTGCAACTTGTTGATGGTCATGCTATAACGGTAGACCCCCAACCCAATTTAGAGCGGCAACCAGAGACAATTCGGCGCTTTGTGGGTGAAACTATGAGTTTAATGCTTACCTGGTCACAACAACAGCCACCAACACAAATCTGGGAAATTACCTCCCAATTGGTAGCTGATGATTTTAAAGAAAAACTTAAGTTAGAAATTACTAATTTAAATCCAGATAGCCAATTTGAAAATGTTAATAGAGGAGCGGAGAATGTCTTAGTAATCCAAAAAGTTTCTCAACCGAAAGCAATAAGTAATGGGAAGTGGAAAGTAGAGATACTTGCCAATCAATTAATTTTTAACAGTTATGATAAATTAGGGAAATCAGTTTCCTTTAATAAACAAATTTTAGTTAGAGCAATAGATCAACCTGTAACTTCACTACCAAATGCAGCACTACTGTCGCAGTTTGCAGCTTACCGCCTTGGAGAAGCCAGATTAGAAATTTATAATATATGTGAAATTAAAGATAATAATTGTTCTGGAAATCCAAACTAGGCTCTACCATGACCCGATACTCAATTCCTGCCCAAACGCCTCCCCAAAATGGATTTGCTCTAACTACCGACGATCGCCAACCAGAAGTAGAATCTGTAGATTGGGAATCGCGGATGTCAAGGTTGGTCGGCTTTGAAGAAGAATCTTCTTCTAGTGACACCGAAGGATCAAAAGACTCTGCAACACCGCCAGAGCCTCTTTCTCAACCACAAGATGTTCAGACTAAGCAAGCACTCTCATCTAATCCCTTTGCCAAGTTAGGCTTGGTAGGGGCTGCTACCTTAGGGATCGTTTTGGTGGGTGGTGTGTTTTTGTCTCAGTTGTTCGGTGGCAGCAATCAAAAGCCAAAAACTATTGTTTCTCCACCAGTGCAAGAGCAGCCTACTGATGAATCCATATCTCAACAGATGGAAGCCCAAGTAGATACTCTCAAAACGAAATTAGCTCTGACTGAACAAGCACAGATGGTGAGAGCTGCCCAACAACAGCTGAGAATTGCCAAATCAACGCCGACAGTAGCCTTACAACAACCGTCAGTTAGACAAAAAGCGATCCCAACACCCCCACCAACAGCTTATGTCCCTCGGACAGTGACAGTTGAGCGCATCATTAGAGTACCTGCTTATCAACCTTCGCGATCGCCCCAGCCACCAGTTGTGAACCCCACTCAACCAGTAGTTAATGTAACTCCACCAACTCCCCCAAGCCCATTTGAAGAGTGGGCAAGGTTAGCAAAGTTGGGTAGCTATGGTCAAGTCAATCCGAGCAATCAACCTACTAGTAATATAGCTACTTTGGAACCTGCAACCAATGCGCAGCCGCAGCAAGAGGCAACAAATCCCAATCCCGACTCCAATCCCGAACAAACCTCACAAACCCCACAACAGGACAATCCTGCGGTCAGTCAAGCCCAACCGCAGGGACAGAAATCTGTAGCAGTTGGGAGTAGTGCTAAAGCTGTGTTGGCGACAGCAATATTTGGAGAAACTAGTAATAAGTCAGGCGGTGGTGGAGATGCAGAAGAAGCGAAAAACGTATTTGTAATCCGATTGAAAGAAGCACTAAAATCTACCGATGGTGCGATCGCTCTACCCGCAAACACCGAATTCCTAGCTGAAATTGGTTCGCTTTCCGAACAAGGTCTTTTGCAGATGAACGTAGTCAAGGTTATCTCGCAAAATAATGGCAACCCCACAGAACAAAGCTTACCCAACAATGCAATTATTCTTCGCGGTACCCAAGGTAAGCCTTTAATCGCAAATAAATTTCCCGGTCAAAGTTCGTCTATAGCCTCGATGGATGCAGGACTATTTGTTTTGGGAGGTATTGCTAAAGCAGCAGAGCTAGTAAATCGGAGTGATAGTGAATACCAATATCCAACAGTTAACCCCACTAACTCCGACGGCACTTCTAACGGTAACAACGTCACCAGTGCATATCCTATTTTGGTCACTAAGAACAGACGCAATCTGGCAGCGGGGGTTCTGGAAGGTGGTATGAACTCTGTAGTACCCCAAATTGCCCAACGTAATCAACAGGCGATCGCCCAAATGTCTCAACAAGGTGGTATTTGGTTTTTGCCAGCAGGCACAAATATTGAAATATACGTTAATCAACCAACACAATTTTAAGGGGTAATATTTATAGCAATTTTAGATATTTGCAACCATGAAAAAAAATATTAACTTGTCAGGAAATAATCCAAAACGTTCTTATTTCCTACCTATAGCTTCCTTAACTTTCTCGGTTGCTATGTTCTGGTTGGTAGGTCGTGCTGTAGCTAATAACGCCGTTCTGCGTTCCATATTTTCCTGTCAAGCACAAGGTTTAGGGGGACTAGTACCTACGGTCGACGTTTGGTATCAACAAGGAACAAACTTAAGTTTTATCCCAGCTGGAGAAGTAATTAAAAAAGTTTGGTTAAATGACCCATCACAAGTAACTATGGATTTTGATGGGCCAGTATGTATGCAGTTTGGTCAAGAAGCTAATAGTAATTCAGGAGATTGTAAAAACTCCGCAGCCAATGTAATTCAACTCAGACGAATTCAAAAACTCGACATTCCTGGACTTCCTCCCACTAGCAATACACTTTTAACAGTTGTTACCGAAGCGCAAGGTAAAAACAAATTGTATACTTTTAAAGTGATATATAAAACAGATAATCCTGAATATCACACCTTAGCAGTTTTTCCCGATCCTTCTGGTCAGGAAGGAGCTTGTGCGAAAGTTTTACAATAAAGTTCTAGCAAAATTACCTGATAGCCACAGAAGTTTCCCCTCGAAAAAAAGCATTAATACCTACGTATATCTGCATTGTGGCCAATCGAAAGCCCTACTGTAATTCCCTCCTCCGAAAAAACGGTTAGGGAAGATTTAAGTCTTTGGACAGTTTTATTTCTTTATATAGCACCGTTAAGATAACGTCTGATACCATTTTAGATTTTGAATTTTAGATTGGAAATTGCCTCTGTCGCAATCATTTTTCAAATTGGTCTGAGCAGTCTTCTAGTTCAATCAATTGAAAAACTCTATAACTTAACAGATTTAACTGACTCAGGCATTTTTACGCCTACATCTTTATAAATCTTCAGACAAAAACTAACCACAAATTCCAAATCCGTGTAAATATAAAGAAAAGCTTAAGAGGTTACAGACTCATGGTGACAGCGAAAATGATGCAACAGCTTTGGGCTGTAATCGAGTCTACCCAGGTCAACACCCTGCTCCAGTTTGACGATGCTGCTTTAGTACAATTGCTTCTCCAGCAGTTAAAAGCGAAGCAGGGGCTTGATGCCCAGGCAGATAGCACGCTCAATACTTACATAAAATCTAAACTGCCCCTAATTCGTGATACGGCGGAAGGTCGTTTATCTTTAGGGCAAGGCGGCAATCATTAGTCCGAAAAATCAAATTATTGCTCGCTGCCAAGCATACGCTCAGAGTTGAAACAGTGGAATATTATGAATAACTGGCTAGTAATTGCCCTAGTAGCTTATCTAATTGGAGCAGCGATTGAAGGGGTGAGTGCAGCCAGTCAGCTATCTCATTCAATGCCAGAACTAGCTAAAAACACACAAGCTCATCCTTCAGAGTCTGACACTGGATCTAGTTCAAGTTGGCGAGTTCTGGCCGCTATCGCCTCAGTCAGCATTTGTGGAGCTTTTTTGTGGCCTTGCCGCCTTTTCCACCGTTTAATTAAAGGCAATGTTCGTTCGTAAGCCTAAAAGATCAATACAGTAATTCTGGAAGAAGCTCCTTCTGAGAGAAGAGTTTTGAGTTTGGCTCTCGCTTACCTATGATGCAGTTTGTTCGGGTTCTGTCGCTACAGGTTGCCCAATTTTTGGCTCCGTTCCCGCAAACAGTCGTTCAATATTAGCGCGATGGCGCAAAATCACATACAACCCACCGGCAATCCCAAACAGAATATAGGGTAAAGGTTGATGCAAAAGTACCATGAAAATGGAAACTGCGATCGCGCCTGCTATTGAACTTAAAGAAACAATCCGCGATATCGCCACAACGACGGCAAACACACCCGCTGTTGCTAAACCTACCTGCCAATTCATTGCCAACAAAATTCCCAAACTGATAGCAACGGATTTACCACCCGTAAAGCCCAAAAAAATTGATTTACTATGTCCCAGAATGGCAGCTAACCCAAATATTGTTACTAACCACGGTTGCCACAGTTGTACATCTACCGTTTGAGGGATATAATTTTGAATTGGTTCAAAATTGAACAACCAATAAACTAGAGCGATCGCTAATACTCCCTTTAAGGAATCAAGTACTAAAACCAATGCTCCTGGCCCTTTGCCCAAGGTTCTTAGTACATTAGTTGCGCCAGTAGAACCGGAACCAACTGCCCGAATATCAATACCTTTTAACTGCTTTACAGCAATGTAGCCAGTGGGAAAAGAACCCAGCAGGTAAGCGATGACTACAATTGCCCCGCACAGAATTAACCAAATAGCCATAATAAAATTCAAAATTCAAAATTTAAAAAGTCAAGAGGTATTACTCTTGACCAATGACAAATGACAAATGACTAATGACTAATGACTCATTTAAAAGTCATCATCATAGTTTCTCACTATTTTGGGGTCAGGGGCAAAGGCTAACCACAGGGGAAATTGCAACAGTGACAGACTAATTTGTTCTTCTGAATCGTCAATAATAATTAAAGGCAATTGATTGGCTTTCGTCAATCGGTCTGCTTTTTGAGCGAGAGCGTCAGATGCCTCAAATAATACCACACCCCGGTCTGGGCCGAAATCTGGGCGACCGATTCCTAGACAATCTTGCAAGCCACGCCGCCATTCACCTAATCGCTCCGGTGTATTAGCTAAAACTAAAGTACGGACGCGATCGCCATACAGCTTGTGTAATATCGAAATTGCAGCTGAGGCAATCAAAATATTCTGTAAGCGGCTACCCATTGTCCGCAAACCACCCCTTCCTCCTTGGGTAAAAAACCAGTTGGAAACTCGTTCAGCGTGGATTGGTTCAAAGGTACGGCGTAGTTGCCACGGTGGGCCGTAGTAATCTGGTTTATTGCGATATTGGTCAATGAGGCGGCGAATTTGCTTTGTCGTATCTTGAAACTGCTGTTGGGCAAATTGGGGTATTCCAGGTTGGGGTTCAGCTGGTTTAGCCTCTTTTACAGATGGTTTTTCTCGTTCCACCACACTTGGCGTTAGTTGCAACTGCTCGGCGGCAGAGGCCAAATCCTGTAAGCTACCCGTGAGATAGTCTTTAAAACCCTGCACCCGGATTGCCAAGTCTTGGGATGTACCAGCAAAAGTGGTTCGCATCTCATTGCGGATACGCTCTTGACGGCGTTCTAATTGTTCTACAGAAATTTGCAGGGTTTGTTTGCGTTGTTCTAACTGGACTAGCGACTCTTGCACGATTCGCCCCAGCGAGGTTTGAGTTTCACTCACCTGTGTCTGAAGCTTATCGTAAGAAGTTTGCAGCTTGGCTATTTCTGACTTGAGAACTGCTTCAGCACTCTGCAACTCTGCTATCCGCTGCTCTGCTTCTACATATAATGAATGATTTCCCGATCCTATTTCAGACCCCAGAGCGGCATTTTCCGCTTCTAACTGCGCTACAAACTCGCCATTTGAATTTTCTGTTAGCTCTACTGTAGAATCTACCACTTCTGCACTGGAAATGATTGGCTCAAAATTTGTGTAGTCCTCCGATGAGCTAATGGCTTTTGTGTCTACCACTGACTCAACTGATGGATTTACTGGATGTTCAATTGCATTGTTCTCTTCTGGTTTTTCTGCCAACCGCTCATCAATTGGTTCTGGGGTTTGAGATGCCTCTGGGTTCATAAACAATAGTGTAATTCCTATGACGCGAATAAATAGCTTTCAGAAATATTACAATTGACCTGCTATAAAAGTCCTGAGCATGAGTGCTGAGTTCTGAGTCTATATCAAAACGACTCAGAACAGATGGCAATCAGCACTAAATACGCGGACAACGTTGTTCTAAACAAGTTTTCAAGGTGTTGGGGTCAAATAAAATCGGCAAAAAGTGAATACTTTTAATTTCTTTAAAGTAAAACAAAATGGGGACTCTATTCCAAAATATCCGCCAGTTTTGCCATTCTTGGTAGGGAAAGCGTCGAATCAATTTTTCGCCTCTGTAAATATCTAAGTCGGTAGCGGTAAATTGCAAACGCAGCGTTAACGCCTGAAACATGAGAAACAAACCAAACAGAGTGAAAACGGAGCCTACCCACGGTTGTACCAACAGTAGTGGAATCGCGGCAATCACCAACACTATGGGTATATTGTAACTAGGCTTGAGTTCCACAGTTGATGTGGAGTTAGAAACAAATGAACTGGTCACAGTTTTAAATCCTGCTTTGTTTAGTAGGCATCTCTCCTATTTTAGGAGTCAGGAGTTAGAAGTTAGAGTTAAGAGTTAAGAGTGAGGAATTTTAACTCATAACTCATAACTCCTCACTTCTATAGCCCTATGAATGCACTGCCAGTCCCCTGAAACATTAACCAAGAAAGAAAGAAGTTGCTAACAAATATAATCAGCAAGGCAGTCACAACAGCTGTTGTAGTTGACTGTCCTACACCTTTGGCACCTCCTGTTGTCGTCAACCCCCAACTGCAACCAATTACAGCGATTAAAATGCCAAAACAACAGGCTTTAATCATGGCGCTAAAAATATCCCAGATACCAAGAAAGTTACGGGCTGAGTCTAGAAATACCGTATCAGACAGGTTATAGATATTGGTCGCAATGATGAATCCTCCGAACATCCCTGTCACTAAAGACAGAAGGGTTAAAATTGGTAGCATGAAACAGCAAGCAAGAACGCGGGGGATAACCAGATAATCAATCGGATCTGTTCTCAACATCAACATGGCATCAATTTGTTCTGAGACTCGCATGGTACCGATTTCTGCTGCAAAAGCAGAACCGACTCGTCCGGCCAAAATCACTGCTGTTAACACAGGAGTAAGTTCTCGTGTCAACGCTACAGAAAGGACTCCGCCGATAATGTTTCCTGCGCCAAAGTTGATAAATTCTCGCGCCACCTGAATCGTAAACACTGCGCCAACGAAAATAGCCGTCAATAGGGCAATAAATAAGGAATCTGGCCCAACTGCTGCCATTTGTTCTAAGGTATTGCGCCGATGGATTTTGCCTCTCAATAGGTGAACTAGTACTTGCCCACCCAGAAAAATCGCCGCCAGCAGCCGCTGACTCCATTCCCCTAAACTGGATTTGGATGTAGTCTGGTTCAATGTTCTGTAGCTAACTCGGTAACTGCCTTAAGAATAGCGGAAGTCATGGGAATGGGGAATGGGGCATTGGGCACAAGAAGCAGAGGTGCAGAGGGGCAGAAGGGAAAAACTTACTGTAACTTCTCCTCTGCTCCCCTGCTCCCCTCCTCACTCCCCGAATAGGACTGAATATTAACTTAGATTAAAGATGTTCTCAGAAAATAAAGCTGTTCTTAAACGTGCTCTAAAGCAATAAATAAGTACTCCTCTTGGCAATAACCTCGATTTTACAAGGCTTTTGTAGATTTCAGCCGCTTTTTTTATCCCCAGCATGGGCTGTAACTGCTAGCCATTTATTTTAATGAAAACTTAAGATTTTTGACAGATTCGCTGCTCTGGAGCGATCGCCCGTATTGTAGAAAATGACAAACCGCTATCTTGCTCTTGTCATCTCTACTCACGGAGTTTGTCTTAAATGACTATTTTCACTAACTTTCTCCGCTCCCTTGTACTCACAATCATTTTTAGTTTTGTCCTTCCCATCTTTTTCGTTGGCGGCGGATTCCTCGTTCTGTCCCTCATTGGTAACATCCCCTGCTTACAAGAGTTAACTGAGGCGATCGCAACTGAGATTATTCATTTTCTCGCCACCTTCGGCAGTGGAACTCCCCTACGCGGATTATTTGTAATTAGCTTAACCTGTAGTTTCGTTGGGGCACTGTTTGATATGTTTGTCTATTATCGGTATCAAATTTTACGGATAGATTCTTGAGTAGTGAAATCGCTTTATCAGGAGATTATTGGGCTGTATAAGACAGGAAAAAGTGATATTTCCAAGAGTGAAAGTACTACTAGTCTATAACCTAAATAGAGATTAGTGTTGCTGAATGAATTTGGATTAATTAAATTGAGTGTCGAAGTAATTGATTAAATATTTATATATTCATTAGTTATTAGTTATTAATTACTGACAACTAGTAAACGTGCGCGACCTTAGTAAAACCAGTCCTCAAACATTCAAAAAGCCAGAATAACAAGGCATTGAGAACTTTTAATTTTGCAAAATAGTTAAAATAGCCTTTCTAAATCATCACGTTAACGCTAAACTAGAGTTTGGCATTTTGTGCTAGCTGCAATCTTTGAGGATTT
Organism: Nostoc sp. LEGE 12454; assembly: GCF_056620565.1. Classification (NCBI taxonomy): domain Bacteria; kingdom Bacillati; phylum Cyanobacteriota; class Cyanophyceae; order Nostocales; family Nostocaceae; genus Nostoc; species Nostoc sp. LEGE 12454. The sequence continues at coordinate 106,727 of NZ_JBWQXL010000016.1, read as the reverse complement.
GATTAGGATTAATCGAGAATATCAAATAAAACTCACTGAAAAATATAAAAATTTCCTTAAAATTCTGACGATCGCAATGCCTGCTCATGTTTCTTAACAGAGGAAAGCAGGTCGTCTGACCGTTGGGGATCTTATATTGAATTTATTACGAGGTATGTTGACAGCTCATGGTTTGGCCGTTTAAGCCCAAGTTTAGAAAACAAATTGCGCGGATTGAAATTACTGGTGCGATCGCCAGTGCTACTCGCAAACGCGTCCTAGAAGCCCTGAAAACTGTAGAAGAAAAAAAGTTTCCGGCATTATTGCTACGTATCGATAGCCCTGGCGGTACAGTCGGAGATTCTCAAGAAATCTACAGTGCCTTAAAGCGTCTGCGCGAGAAAATCAAAATCGTCGCTAGCTTTGGCAATATTTCGGCTTCTGGAGGAGTGTACATCGGCGTGGGAGCCGAACACATCGTTGCCAACCCAGGTACAATTACGGGTAGCATTGGTGTGATTCTGCGTGGGAATAACTTGGAACGCTTGCTAGAAAAAATCGGTGTTTCCTTCCAGGTAATTAAGTCTGGCCCTTACAAAGACATTTTGGCTTTCGATCGGCAACTGACCGAACCAGAAGAACACATCCTGCAAGAGTTGATTGACACAAGTTATCAGCAGTTTGTCCAAACGGTAGCTGATGGCCGTTCTTTAACGGTAGAAGCTGTAAAAAGTTTCGCCGATGGCCGGATTTTTACTGGACAGCAAGCCCTAGCTTTGGGTGTTGTAGACCGCTTGGGCACAGAAGAAGATGCCCGTCGTTGGACAGCAGAACTGGTTGGTCTCGATCCAGAAAAAACTCTCTGCTATACCCTAGAAGAACGTAAACCCTTATTGAGTCGCTTTATACCAGGAAGTCGTCAGTTTTCATCAGGAATTGGGGCTGGTATTGATTGGCTCGAATTTGAAATGTCTACTAGCGGTTTACCTCTGTGGTTATATCGACCCTAAATAATTGTTTGTCGTTAGTCATTAGTCTTTTGTCCTTTGTTCACAGTCAAATGACCAATGACCAATGACCAATGACCAATGACCAATGACCAATGACCAATGACTAATTAAGGAGGATTTTGGCGTGGACTGGCAAATGCGGGCTATTCGCGGAGCAACAACCGCTTCAGAAAATACTGTTGAGACAATCCAAGAAGTGGTTACAGAACTACTAGATGAACTGGAAAACCGGAATCAATTCCAGCCAACGGACATCATTAGTGTGACTTTCTCAGTGACACGCGATTTGGATGCAGTTTTTCCAGCTGCGATCGCCAGAGCGCGTCCTGGTTGGGATAATGTGGCTATGTTGGATGTGCAGCAAATGCACGTCGAAGGCAGCTTACAGCGCTGTATTCGCTTCTTAATCCACGCCTATCTGCCAGCCTCCGCCTCAATTCATCATATTTATTTACGCAACGCCGCTAGCTTGCGTCCCGACTGGAGTTTGCCTCAGATACAAGCATCACAGCAAGCAGTTAAGTCAAAAGTGTAAAATACTTAATATTTTTTAAGAATAAATCCAGTTTTCGAACTGTAAATTAGTAATGCGGCTGTAGTGACGAGTATTGTTTGTTACTAAAATTTTCTGCAACTGCAACACTAGCAATTAGTAAATCAAATTCAGCAATAGTTTGTCCTATTCTACGGAGTTATGCCTTTAATTCAGCATACTTTCTAAGGGCAGAATCGCTTAAAGGTAGAATGGGTAAGTTTTGAATAAATTCTTTTGCACTAGTTAAATTTTCCACTACTCGTTGAGAATTATAAGCACCAAAATACAACTCAGCAACCGTGATATATGTACAGCAGGTTGCTTTTTAAGTGAAGTTCAAAATGCAGTACGGGAACATCAGATATAAGAAGTTTCTGCCTCACTTCTCTACAAGAGGCTGCGCCAACGACTACGCTCAGTGACCACCTGCCTCAAAACCCGTAACTTTTTACTTCATGCAAATGAAAACTGCTATATGTATATACGCAGTTGGGATGATTATTTATGACTAAATATAGCTCGTTTGGTAGTTTCATTACTTAAGCAAGAAAGCGTAAACATTACTCGTGTAAGATAAATAAGCTGATAATCTCAGCGATTGTATCAAGTAAAATATAGTTCTATTGGATATGCGATCGCATATCTTTTTAAAATGCCAAACTCCAGCTTGAAAGATGACTCGTTATGGTTCAAAAATGCAATTATCTACGAACTAGGTGTTCGCACATTTGCTGACAGTAATGGTGATGGTATTGGTGATTTTCCAGGACTGACAGAAAAACTAGACTATTTACAAGATTTAGGTATTACTGCCATTTGGTTGTTACCTTTTTTCCCTTCACCACTCAGGGATGATGGTTACGATATTGCTGATTATACTAGTGTTAATCCTATCTATGGCACATTAGAAGACTTTAAAGCGTTTTTGAGCGCTGCTCATCAGCGCGGTATTCGTGTAATTATTGAGTTAATTATTAACCATACTTCCGACCAACATCCTTGGTTTCAAAGGGCACGTCGCGCCCCGAAAGGAAGTCCGGAGCGAGATTTTTATGTTTGGAGTGATACTCCTGAAAAATACCAAGAAGCGCGAATTATCTTCCAAGATTTTGAGACATCTAACTGGGCTTGGGATTCAGTTGCCAAAGCTTATTGCTGGCATCGTTTCTATTCCCATCAGCCGGATTTGAATTATGACAATCCCTTGGTGCGCGAAGCGGTATTTGATGTTCTAGATTTTTGGTTGGAGATGGGTGTAGATGGACTACGCATGGATGCTGTGCCTTATCTCTACGAACGGCAAGGAACGAACTGCGAAAACTTACCTGAAACCCATGCTTATTTGAAGGAGTTGCGATCGCACATCGACGCGAAATTTCCTAACCGGATGTTATTAGCTGAGGCGAACCAATGGCCTGAAGATGCAGCTCAATATTACGGTGCAGGGGATGAGTGTCACATGAACTTTCATTTTCCCCTAATGCCGCGCTTGTTTATGGCAGTGCGGATGGAAGATAATTTTCCGATTGTAGATATTCTTCAGCAAACTCCATCGATTCCTGATAACTGTCAGTGGGCATTGTTCCTCCGCAACCATGACGAACTGACTCTAGAAATGGTGACAGATGAAGACCGGGATTTTATGTATGGGGCCTATGCACAAGACCCAATGATGCGGGTAAATTTAGGCATCCGCCGCAGATTAGCGCCGCTTTTGGGCAATGACCGCCGCCAAATTGAGTTACTCAATAGTTTACTGTTATCTCTGCCAGGAACCCCCGTACTTTACTACGGTGATGAAATTGGCATGGGAGATAACGTTTATCTAGGCGATCGCAATGGTGTTCGCACACCTATGCAGTGGAGTTCTGACCGCAACGCTGGTTTTAGTCGCGCCAACCCGCAACGCTTGTATCTACCCGTCATCGTTGACTCAGAATATCATTACGAAGCACTCAACGTCGAGGCACAACGGACTAATACCAATTCTCTCTGGTATTGGATGAAACGTTTAATTGCTACTCGCAAACGGTTTTCGGCATTGGGTGAAGGGCGTTTTGAATTGGTACAGTCTAATAATCGCAAAGTTTTTGCCTTCAGCCGGATTGCCTCTGAAGAATATGTCTTGGTAGTCGCAAATTTATCTCATTATGTGCAAACGGTAGCGTTAGATTTATCAACCTTCAATGGGTTATTACCAATAGAAATTTTTGGTTCCACCGAGTTTCCACCGATTACAGAATCGCCCTATTTCCTCAGCTTAAGTCCTTACGGATTTTACTGGTTCACCTTACAACGCAAACCTAGCTCAACTCAACCCCTTAAACCCCAAGCAGACTTGAGCTATTTGCTGGTAAATGGTTCATGGCAGAATGTGATTTTGCAACGAGAGTCAAAAAGCATTCTAGAATCAACACTGCGGGATTACCTCTATACCTGTAGCTGGTTTGGCGGTAAAACTCAGACTGTACAATCAGTACAAATCATTGAAGCGATTTCTTTACCCTATAACCAGCAGATAGCTCAAATTGTTTGGTTGCAGGTAGATTATAGCCAGGGAAACCACGAAACTTATCTGTTATTTCTCGCCTATGCAGAAGGTGAGCAAGCAACACATCTTTTGGCAGAAATGCCGCAAGCTGTAATTGCACGGCTGAGGGTGCAAGGCAAAATAGACACTCCTCCACCCAATACTCAAGAAGGTGGAATTTTATTTGATGCTTTAGCAGACAAGAACTTTCTCACCTCGCTGCTAGATGATGCGATCGCTAATCATCACTCTTATAAAGGGATAAGCGGAGAATTATTTGGCACTACTACTGATTCATTCTCCGAATTGCGCCGACAGTTAACCAATCATGAGCCGATTGTTCTGAATAAAGAAGAACAAACCAATACTTATATAGTTTATGGCGATCGCTTGTTGTTGAAACTCTTCCGTAAAGTCGAGGAGGGTTTGCACCCAGATTTAGAAATCCGGCGTTTCCTATACCAGAAAAAACGCTTGCAAAACTCAGTTTTCCTAGCTGGTGCTTTAGAATACCGCCGTGGAAATAAAACAGGCAATAAAACTGCTCAACCCGCCACTATAGGCATATTACAAGAGTTCATTTCAGATATCCGCAGTGGCTGGGACTACACTCTTGATAGTTTGCAAAACTACTTTGATTTTGTTACCACAGAACACGCCGCTATTACCGAAGTGCCTCTGCCATCAGGTTCCTTGTTGGATTTACAGAGAATTGAGATTCCAGAATTGGCAATTGCAACTATCACTTCTTACCTACAAAGTGTTGAGATGTTGGGTAAATCCACAGCTGAATTCCATATAGCGCTGGCAACAAATATAGATAGCTCAGACTTTGCTCCAGAATCTTTTTCATCACTTTATCAACGTTCAATATATCAAAATGCACGTAACTTAACTGGACAAGTATTTCGGTTGTTAAAAGAACGAGTAAAATACTTGCCAGCCGATACTCAACCATTAGCATTAGAAGTTCTTAATAGTCAAGAGAAAATCTTAGAACGCTTTCAGTTAGTTGTCGGGCAAAAAATTACTACATTGCGTACTCGTCATCATGGAAACTACCATTTATCGCAAGTATTTTACACAGGAAAAGACTTTATTATTCCTGATTTTGAAGGCAAAGCAGATCGTAGTTTTAGCGAACGACGCATAAAGCGATCGCCTCTACAAGATGTAGCAGGAATGTTGCTATCTTTCAACTATGCAGTTAACGATGCTCTAGGCTATCAAAAAGAATCTGGGATGATCCTGCCGGAAAATTTACCCCTTCTAGAACAATGGGGACAGTTTTGGTATACCTGGGTTAGTACTAGCTTTCTCAATTCTTATTTAGAAACTGCTAGTCAAGAATCTTTCCTGCCAAAGACGACAGAAGAACTAGATGTGCTGCTTTTTGCCTATCTTCTAGAGCAAGCGATTGATGCAGTAGGCAATGAACTAAATAATCGCTCCGATCGGGTAGAAATTCCACTCCAATTTATTCTGCGATTACTGAGTGAAACTGCTTAAACAGTTTTTCCTAGTCAGAATAAACTGTAAGAAATAAATAATATTAGGAGGAAGGAAAGATTTTCACGCTCCATTTTTGATACCTTAATTTTCGACCTGAATGCTTACATTTACTCTAAGGCAATGAGGCGATCGCATTTCCTTAACTTGTCTTTTTGAGTGCCAAACGACTGAAGTCACGGCTATACAAACAAAACCTGCTTTTGCAGGTTTCAAAACATTGAAATCCGCCTTCGCAGACTTTGTTTGTGAGCCAGTGATATCATGTCCGCATAATTAGTTATGCTAACCACAGTCAATACACCCCACCCCCAGCCCCTCCCTGCTCTTCGGGAGGGGAGACAAAGCATAGCTTTGGCGGGGGTGGGGTTCTTCGGGTTTAATAAGTAATCAAGCGGACTTGATATGACTTCTAGTCTGAGAGGATGTTTGAAAAGTTCTCTTCTTGGTAGCAAAACGTTTTAGATCCCCCTAAATCCCCCTTAAAAAGGGGGACTTTGATTCCGGTTCCCCCCTTTTTAAGGGGGGTTAGGGGGGATCAATAAGTGCCTAAAATCACAGCGAAACACTTTTCAAACAACCTCTGAGGGAGAAAAGATTTTTTTTACGTAGAGACGGGAATGCTGGGTTTCGTTCCTCAACCCAACCTACAACTACAACTTCATCCCATTGGGAGAAGAGAAATTGCGCGATCGCGGCTGATAAATTTATAATTACTTCAAAATAGAAGATTTTCAAAAGGATAACTTTGCTTCCAACGATAGGTATTAAAGTCACGCTGATCTACTGAAAAAATGCGTCCATGCCCTAAATGTTCTGCTAAAATTACTAGGGAAGCATCAGCCAAATCCATTGGAAGATCGGCATATTTTTTCATTAATTCAATAATTCGAGCAGTATGGTGAAGTTCTAAATTAAAAATCGTAAATAATTCTTCTTGCAGACTATTTATAAAAATAATTTCAGCGTCAATTCCCTTGCGAGTTAGCAAAAGATAACAGGTTTCTGTGACAACACACCATGTTGTAATTAAAGGTTCATTATATTGTTTTAAAGCTTGTTTTACTCTTTCGTGGTGAGTGTCTTTTTTATCAATAAGAGCTAACCAAAATCCTGTATCAACGACGATCATATTTATTATCTAATGTATTAGATAAAACTTCTTTATATGTGGTTGATAAATTTTCGTCAACAGAACAACAACCAATTAATCCAATTTCATCAAACTTATCATAGAGACTTTTTTCTTGACTATGATTTTCTGATTCTGATTGAGGATACCGCTTTTTGAGTAACTGAATAAAATCAAGTAGTAATACTTGAGCTTCTTCTGGTAAAGTATCAATATCTCTATATATTTCTTCAAGTTTTATAAGCATAATTAACTTCTAAGATTGAGGAAAATAGTATTACTTATTATAGACTGCTTTTCAAGCGATCGCGGCTGATAATCTAATTTATAATGGCATACAGCCAAATAATCGAGACTAACTAATGTTGAGTGTTTAAAGCAGAGTCCAGTTTTCCAGTTTTAATCCGTTGATGCGTTCATAATGACGAGTATTGTTTGTTACTAAAGTGTAGTTTTCTGCAAGTGCAACACTAGCAATTAGTAAATCAAATTCAGCAATTGTTTGCCCTATTCTACGGAATTCTGCCTTTAATTCACCATACTTTCTCAGAGCAAAATCGGTTAAAGATAAGACGGATAAGTTTTGAATAAAGTCTTCTGCATTACCTAAGTTTTCTGAAACTCCATTAGAATTGTATGCACCATAATACAATTCAGCAGCAGTGATGACACAAATGCATACTTCATCCCATCCGACTGCTAATAATTTATCTCTGACTGGCTGGCGACCCTTAAGCCAATAAATACATGTATCAGTGTCGAGTAAATAATTCACAAGCTATAATTGCGATCGCTTACAGTACGGCTTGAATATATTTCATCAACAATTTCTTCTGCGGTGCGTGTATCTTCCCAGCTTCCAAAGGTTTCTAAAAAATCTTCTGATGCATGGGGTTTTGGCTGCTGTTCAGATGAGACAATTATTTCATTAACTATCAATTGATTTGCTTCTGGAACTCCTAATTTTTTAGTTTCCTCTTTAGCTATAACCATGATTTGCATCAAGGTTATAGCCTGACGCAGAACATCACCTTTACTTGTGCCTATTTTATTTGCTAGTTCGTCTAATATCTGATTTAGTTCAGGTGACAAATCTAAGTTTAAGCGAACCATATTTTGAGCGTCAGTCATGGTTCCATCCTTGTGTAAAATCTTAAGTATATTATAATTGGCTAAGGCTGTATCAAGAAATAAAGTCAGGTGTTTCAGCTTTGATGACTCAAGAATACATTTTATAATTACTTTAAAAAGGATTTAATCTAAAGCAATTGTTGATTTTTATCAACTCAAGCTACTTATTATTATTGGTTTGAAGCAGCGAAGATATAGAATTAGATTGTAGCCATACAAATAGTTTTATACTTCCTCTATCATAGTCAGTTGATTTATACTCACCCCTTAAAATTTGTTCTAGAGCTTGACTATTAAACCTTGACTTGTCTTTCATGAGGTCTTCAAACATAGCTAGTGGAAATAGTATACTCTCAACTTCTACATCATCTTCACTAAACCTAATCATCTCAAATCTAAATTTATAACCAGACCATCTGATAGTCGGTAGTCTATCAACTGAATGTTTGGAATTTTCTATTATTCTATTATACTCAAGACTAGGATTTTTCTGATTGTGCATTATCCACCAGTAAACATTGTGTCTAACAAAATGCTTTCCATTGTCGTTAGTACATACTTCTATTTCTATATCATCCACATAAACAAACTGACGAGTCATTATTCTAACTTCACCTTCAGCCATTGGTTCTAATTCCTCCCAAGGTTCAACTTCAACTTTATTTTTATAATTACTATTTAAAGGTTGATTTCTATAAATATTTTCTACTGGAATAGGATCGTCTTCTAATGCTTCTAAACCTGATGTATTCTCATCATTCTCTTCTTTTTTATCTAAAATTAATTCTAGCTGTTCCCTACTAAATGCCATAAGTTCTATTCCAGCTAGAGTCCGATGAGTTGAATGTTCCATGAAGTAAACTAAACTATCAAATGGAGATAAATCTATTCTTAAACCGTTGTATTCAGTCTCCCATAAACCAAATTTACCTGAAGATTTAGGATAAGTTTTGTATTCTTTCCACTTTAGTGAGCTAGCCTTTTTATTAATGTTCTTTAATGCAGTTCTAATACTTCCAGAAAATCCTTTCATCCCATAAACAGGATATACTAAATATATTGTTGGTAGTTCTCCATCTGATATTGGATCAAAGCCAACTATCATAACATTGAGCTTGGCTAGCTGCTGAAGACTTTGCTGTAAAGCAGTTTCGGCTGGAGTTATTTTTCTAATTGGTACTACTACTTTAGACCAATTAAGGGGTGGTTTGTATAACTTGATAAACTCATTTTCGAGATTTGATAGATTTTCTATATCACTACTACAAGTCAACCAACTAATCCTAAGAGGATTTTTCCGATTAAATCTTTTTAGCTGATTAAATCTATGATGTGCTTTCCATCTTTCAACTAAATTAATAGTTCTACCGATATAAATAATATGTCCTTTACTGTCAAATACAAAGTAGATAGCCGCACAATTAGGAAGACGATCTTTATCCAACAAATAAACTGATGGTAATTCAAATATTTTGATGTTTTCTAACAAAATTAGACACCCATAAATAAAAGATATATATTTTGAATTATGCTTTATAGAAACATCAAAAGCTATATCATAAAACCGCAAATATACGCAAATATACGCCAAATTATCCGCGTTTAACTGCGTACATCTGCGGTTTGAAAATCCTTAATCCACTAACCCGATCGCACTTTTCCTCAAGTCTCCACATTCCCCACGCTTCCAGATAAAATATCACCCTTCGTCCTAGCTACAAAAATCAAGTTTTGCGACTTGTAAACTAAGTTTCTGACTCGTAAACTAACTTTTGCGACTCCAAAACCAGCTTTTGCGACTTCAAAACCAGCTTTTGCGACTTCAAAACTAGCTTTTGCGACTTCAAAACTAACTTTTGTGACACCAAAACCAGCTTTTGCGACTTCAAAACTAGCTTTTGCGACTTCAAAACCAGCTTTTGTAACTTCAAAACTAGCTTTTGCGACTCCAAAACCAGCTTTTGTCAAAGAATTTCAGCAAATCTACTCCCATTTTTCCTGCTTGCTAAGTTCTCTTCAATAAAAAAACGCAAATATACGCATTCCGACGCAATTTCAGCGTTTCTATACGTATAAATGCGATAAAAGTAGAAGCAATTCCAGCTTTATTTAATGGGCGTTGCTGCATCTAGGGATGAAACGCAAAGTAAAATTCAATAAATTTATCCCGCATTTATGCAACATCATTTAATGAACTAACGCGATCGCACGTTTCGTCAACGCCTCAGCAGTCAATCCATTAAACGCCATCAATTCACCAGCACTCGCTGTAGTTTCGCCACGCTTCCATGCAAAGGTGTCGCGCTTCGCTTTACTCCTTAACAAAATTGGTTCCAGCATCCCCGCAGCACCACCTGTCACCGCAATTAGTGCATCACCATCAAATAATTCGGCAAATTTTGCATCATCTAAGAAACCGCCTTCGGGTTCAGAACAAGTATCCCATGCAGTATCATCGCTACGATACAATTGCCGAGGATTGATAACAGAAACTATCTTCGCACCAATACCTTCAGTTTCTAAGAAAGCAGCAGCTTCAAATACTGGCATTAATGTCATATCGCCAATTACAGCAAATACAACTTGTTTATCGCCAGCAACTTCATGTAATAGTACTGCGCCATCGCGCAACCCTTGACGAGTTTGTTCTAAAGTTGTGCGAATTTGCAACGGCGATTTACTTGCAGTAATCACAATTCCCTTATTCTTAGTTTTCAATGCCCAGTCATAACAAACTTGGATACTGTTAGCATCGGGGGGAAATAATGGAAAAACATTTCCATTTCGCATCAGCGAAGCAAAGTAAGCTTCAATTTCTGGACGTTGGTGAGTCCAACCGTTGCGCCCTTGCTCTAATGCGCCAGCTGTGAATAAAGTAATAGTGGAGGGTGTGGAACGGCGCAATTCTGCCATTGATTGAGTCACAGTTTGCCAAATTGGTACTCCGTTGATGGCAAAAGATTCGTAGGAACACCACAAAGTTCTCGCACCCATTAACGCCAAACCCGCAGCTAAACCGGCACAAGCATCTTCACTCAATGGTTCATAAACTTGTCCGTTTGGTGCTTGATTATATAAATCGTCGGTTGTGGGATGGATAATCTTTAATGCTTGGTTGATGTTGGCAATTCCAGATGCTTCGTTACCATCGGCGTTGGTGACGAGGAAATTCCGATCTTTATTTCCCACTATTCCTACCAATCGTCCCATCGCAGTTGTAGAAACTTTCGGTTCGCCACCGACTGCATATTCTTCTAAAGGTAATTCGCCTAATTCTGGTAATGGAAATTCAAATTCTGTCACCACAGTTTTTGCTGCTGGGCCACCACCGGCGCGTTCGGCATTTGTTCTGACTAATTGCCAAGCTTCTGCTGACAAAGCACGGGTTTGCAATGCACTAATAATATGCGGCGCATCCAGCGTATCTTTAGGATATAAGTTGTGAGATTTCGCCCCGCGCGCGTGGACTCCTGCACCTTTGAGTTGTTTAATGATGAAAACGGTAAGTTTGCCGCCGAGTGCAGAACGCGCTGCTTTATCTACACCTGAAAGTACTGCTTGCGTAAATTCTAGGCGCTTCTCAAAGGAAAAGGCGGTACTATCAACGTAATCCCCTGGCTGGTTTTTATCGTCAAAATCCTTAGCATCAACTAATACCACTTCATCAAAACCGTTACCTTGCCAATATGCTTGCATCTGTTCGTTGGTTTTCAGGGAAACCATGCTGTGATGTTCTTGGCTGTAACCGTTCCACACCAACACTGGTAAAAAGTTGGTGACAGCAGGATAAGCAGTATGGAAGTGAGCGATCGCACTGACAATATAAGGCTCACCCAATCCACCATCCCCAACTGTAAAGGGAAATAACTTATCTTTGTGCAATAGTGCAGCCGCCATTGCAAAGTGTTGCCCTTGTCCCAAAGGCCCCGCAGGTGCGAGAATACCGGGAATGAAACCAGAAAGGTGTCCTAATAATCCGTGCTTTTCTCGGAAGCGATCGCGCAATTGTTGAACTGTAAAAATTCCCATGTCCTCTAGCGAACGATCCAAGAACATGGCACTATAAAATCCGGGGGCGTGGTGTCCAACTTCGGTAATAATGTTCTTGTATCCCAGCATGACAAGAGATGCATAAGCTTCTGCTTGGCTGGCGAATCCGCCGGGATGCCCAGAAGCTTTAGTAGCAGTAACTTGTAAGGTTAGGTAGCGTAAGGCATCAGCAGCAAGTAAAGTTTGATATACAGCTGCTTTGTCTGTGGTCGATGCGATCGCTATTTTGCCCGACTCAATAGCAGGAGTTGCACCATAAGTTTCAAATTCTGGTAAAGCTTCACCAAAATATTGAATCCCTTCCGAAAAATTGGGAAGCGCTGAAGATGCCTTTGGGGAGATTGCAGTCATGCTGAGTACCTTTTGACGATGAGGTGAAACTGTAGATGCTCGTTGAATTTAACCAAAATTTTACATCTTCGAGGTTGTAACAGTTTATTGCTTTTTTGCAACGTTAGAATAAGTACTTTAAATGGTCACGCAAGCAAGATTTCAATTAGTTTAAGTAGCAAAAAATATTTAGTAGGAAAAAAATTTATGAAATTCCCAAATGGGCCGCAAACTCCAGCAGTTGTACAGATGCTGCGTTGGATTGTTAATCCGATGTCATTTATGGAGGATTGTGCCAAAAGCTATGGCGAGATTTTTACTCTCAGATTAAACAAAAATCTTCCTCCTATGGTGATTGTCAGCAACCCCCAAGCGCAACAGCAAATTTTGACAACTGACACCAAGGAATTAGAAGCCCCTGGCGATCTGAATGAGGTATTTGAACCATTGCTGGGAAAGCATTCTGTGATTAGCATTAGCGGCGCAGAACACCAGCGTCAACGCCAGTTGTTAATGCCTCCTTTTCACGGCGAAAGAATGCGGAATTATAGTCAGGTGATTACCGATGTCACCAAGCAAGTCATCAGCCAATACCAGATAGGTAAACCCTTTAATATTCGGTCTGCAACCCAAGCTATTACCTTGCGGGTAATTATGCAAGCTGTATTTGGTCTATATGAAGGGCCTCGCGCCGAAAAACTACAGCATTTTTTGGGCGATCTTTTAGAAAAGGCCAGTTCTCGCTTAAGTGTGGCTTTGCTTTATTTTCCACCTTTGCAAAGGGATTTTGGCCCGATTAACTTTTGGGGAAACCAGATGCGCCTTCAGCAAGAAGCTGATGAACTCCTCTACGAGGAAATTCGGGAACGTCGAGAAAAAGCAGATTCATCACGCACGGATATTCTTAGCTTACTCATGGCTGCTAAAGATGAAGCCGGTCAATCCATGACCGATGAAGAGTTGCGCGATGAATTAATGACTCTGTTAGTCGCTGGTCACGAAACCACCGCGACAGCCTTAGCATGGGCATTCTACTGGATTCACAAAATACCATCAGTGCGCCAAAAGCTACTGCAAGAATTAGATAGTTTGGGCGATAACCCAGATCCCAGCACCGTTTTCAAATTACCTTATCTCAATGCTGTTTGTTCCGAGACATTGCGGATTTACCCAGTAGGTATGCTAACTTTTCCCAGAAAAGTAAAAACACCGATATCGCTAGGCGGTTACGAACTAGAACCGGGTACAGTCTTACTTGGTTCTATTTATCTGACCCACCAACGGGAAGATATTTATCCAGAACCTAAGCAGTTTAAGCCAGAACGCTTTTTAGAACGGCAATTTTCTGCTTATGAATACTTGCCCTTTGGGGGTGGTGCTAGACGCTGTATTGGGCTAGCATTCGCTCAGTTGGAAATGAAGCTAGCACTTGCTCAAATCCTTTCTAGCAAGGAATTAGAACTAGTTAATAAAGGCGAAGTACGACCTAAACGCCGTGGTTTGGTGACAGGCCCAGATCGTCCGATTGAGATGGTTGTCAAGAGTCAACGTCAGGTGAAGTCTCCTATTTTACAGACAACCACTGTTTGATGCTGGGGAGTTTGATGGTTGCGTTCAGGAAATTTTCAACTTCCATCTATATATTTAGATAGATTTTCAATGCTTTTAAATAATCCCCCATAGTTCTCTTTTAAGGAGGTTTATGGGGAATTTTTATATACTGCAACTGGAAAAAGAATGGATTTTAAAGTTGATTATATACACTAATACAAGAAATTTTAATATCACCAAAAGACGTAATTATAGGCGGTTTATTCAAAAAAGAATGATTAATTTGTTTCTATAAATATCTCTAAAAATCAGAAAAAATAGTATTATTAGTTTTGTAAAAATTAATAGCGATTAATTACCACTACAATTCACTTAATGCTAGGTAACTCCCGATTATCTCCTGAAAATATTATAAAAACTTGCTCTAATTGCATCTTTTTTAAGGAGTCTTAGACAGAAGTAAGCCTTAACCTAAGCGAATTGAATTATTTGCGCCTTCTTAAATTCTAAAAGTATTGAATAAACAATGAAACTATTTGATAATCTACGCACACCAGCGTTGCTACAAACTCTGCAATTAATTGCTGAACCAACAAAGTTTTTAGAAAATAATGCTGCCAAGTATGGTGATGTTTTCACAGTACAGGTAATGGGTTTAAAGTCGCCACTGATAGTATTTTTTAGCCATCCTCAAGCAATTAGTGATTGTTTTGCCATCCCTGCACACCAGTTAGATTTTAAGAAAGCAACCCATGTATTTAAACCCTTATTTGGTGAGAATTCTATTGTATTTCAAGAGGCGCGATCGCACCAACAACAGCGACAGCTATTACTCCCAGCATTTCATGGCGATAATTTAAAATCTTATGGACAAACAATTTGCCAAATTACTGAAGAGGTTACACAAAATTGGACATCAGGTACAGATATTTGTATACACAAATTAATGTCAAATATCACTTTAGAAATTATCTTGCAAGTGGTATTTGGGATTACTCATGGTGCGCGTTACCAACAATTAAAACAACAATTGAGTTCTTTATTAGAAGACGTAACTAAACCTTGGTATTCCAGCTTGTTTTTCTTTCCTTCGCTGCAAAAAGATTTAGGCGCATGGAGTCCTTGGGGAATTTTCTTAAAAAGACGAGAGCAAATTGACAAACTCATCTATGCAGAAATTTCTGAAAGACGTTGGCAAAATGATGCTGCGCGTACAGAGATTCTCAGTTTGCTAATGTCAGCGTATGACGTAAATGGGCAACAGATGACAGATGAGGAATTACGCGATCAACTAGTTTCATTATTGTTATTGGGTTACGAAACTACATCTGGTGTATTAGCCTGGATATTTTATTTAATTCACTCTCACCCAAAAGTGAAACATCGGCTAATGCAAGAACTAAATACCTTGGACAATCTCACAAATCCTGAAACAATTGCACAATTACCTTATCTCACCGCCGTCTGTCAAGAAACACTGCGAATTCACCCTATTGCTTTAATTTGCACACCGCGAATGGTAAAAGATAAAGTGGAAATTATGGGGCATAAATTTACATCAGAAACAGTTTTAGTTCCCTGTATTTATTTAGCACATCGCCGAGCCGAGACTTACCCAGAACCAGAACAGTTTCAGCCAGAAAGATTTCTCAACCAAAAATTTTCACCTTACGAATATTTACCCTTTGGTGGAGGTTATCGCGGTTGCATTGGTGCAGCCTTTTCCATGTACGAACTAAAATTAGTCACAGCCATAATATTATCCCGTTTTGAATTAAGCCTTACTGATAAACGTCCTGTGCATCCAGTCCGTCGTGGAATTACAATTGTCCCTAGCGGCGGTGTAAAAATGGTTGTTACTAAAAAAGCAAAACTCAAAAGACAAACAATACTTTCTACTTAATTACTCAATCCTCCAATTTGCATATATCGTAATATAGAGCCGCTTATTAGTATCTAACCTTTACAGTAAATAATAAGAGGACATTTATGAGAATTAGTAATTCATGCCTAATGAGCATCGGTTAGAAGAACAATTTTTATCCCAAGAAGCTGAAAAACAAGTATCCAATCAGCTAGATGAAGTAGAAGAAATAGAAATAGATGTAAAAACCGATCTGTTAAAAATACTTCAAGGACAAGCGGATGGAGTTTCGGTGACTGGTCAAGGATTAGTGATTAAAGAAGACATTCGCGTACAGGAAATAAAACTGCAAACAGATAGTATTGACATCAATCCCTTTAGCGCTCTTTTTGGTCAAATAGAACTCAATGAGGCTGTAAATGCCATTGCTCGGATTGTACTCACAGAAGTGGATATGAACCGCACTTTGGCATCAGACTTTGTTAGTAGCCAGATGCAAAACTTTGATTTGGATGTAGATGGCGAGATTGTCAGTTTTGAGCCGCAAAAAATTCAAGTATTTTTACCTGGTGAAGGCAAAATTGAATGTAGGGGAAGAGTGCTGTTAAAGGAAATGGGAAATACTCGTCCTTTAGCCTACACTGCGGTGCTTCGTCCACGGACTCATTCACAACCCGCGATGCTGGAGAGTTTTAACTGCACCGAGGGAGAGGGTGTTTCAATAGAATTAGTTACAGCAATAATGCAAAAAGCCAAAGAACTGATGAATCTACCATCTTTAAAATGGGAAGATATGGCGTTCAAGATTAAAGATATAAAAGTAGAAAAGGGTAGTTTAATACTTCTGGTAGAAACTCAAGTGAAGCAAATACCATCATCAATTACTGAATTATCTCTTTAGTAGTATTGACAATAGTTAAGGATAGTTTTTGTAACTAGGGAATGATGTAAATTTTTTAAAAGTTTTGTAAGCTTTTAAAAGCTACTTAATTTCAAAATGACAACTATGCAAGAGTATGATGTTGTGCTGATCGGTGCTGGGCACAATGGGTTAGTTTGTGCAGCTTATTTGCTAAAAGCTGGTTATAGCGTCCTGTTACTAGAAAAGCGTTCTGTTATCGGTGGTGCAGCAACAACTGAAGAATGTTTACCCCAAGAAGCTCCTGGATTTAAATTCAATTTGTGCGCGATTGACCATGAATTTATTCACTTAGGGCCAGTTGTTGAAGAATTAGAACTAGAAAAATACGGCTTGCATTATTTGGAGTGCGATCCAGTTGTTTTCTGTCCTCATCCTGATGGTAAGTATTTCTTAGGACATAAGTCAGTGGAAAAGACTTGTGCAGAAATCGCCCGTTACAACGAACGTGATGCCAAAAAATACGCAGAATTTGTAGACTTTTGGCAGAGGGCATTGGGTGCAATGATTCCGATGTTTAATGCACCGCCAAAATCAGTTATAGACATCCTTGGTAACTACGACATCACCAAACTGAAAGATTTAGTTTCAGTTATTGGTTCCCCTAACAAAACGCTGGACTTCATTCGCACGATGTTAACCAGCGCTGAAGATTTACTTAACGAGTGGTTTGATGAAGAATTTCTAAAAGCGCCACTAGCAAGACTAGCAGCAGAACTTGGTGCGCCGCCATCACAAAAAACCCTTGCCATTGGTGCAATTATGATGGCAATGCGTCATAATCCTGGGATGGCCAGACCTCGCGGCGGGACAGGCGCACTTGTGCAAGCTTTGGTGAATTTAGTCACAAGTAAAGGTGGCGTTATTCTCACAGACCAGCATGTTGAAAAAGTTTTAATTGATGATGGCAAAGCTGTAGGCGTGCGGGTTGCTGGTGGTAAAGAATATCGCGCAAAACACGGGGTTATTTCTAATATTGATGCCAAGCGGTTATTTTTGCAAATGACTGATAAAAGCGAAGTTGATGGAGCCGATCCAGATTTATGGGAAAGACTAGAACGCCGCATCGTTAACAACAACGAAACTATCCTCAAAATAGACTTGGCTTTAGACGAACCCCTGCGCTTTCCACACCACGCTCACAAAGACGAATATCTCGTCGGTTCTATCTTGATTGCTGATTCTGTAGCTCATGTAGAACAGGCTCATAGTAAATGTACTTTGGGAGAAATTCCTGATGCTGACCCATCAATGTATGTGGTGATGCCTAGTTATTTAGATCCCACATTAGCACCACCAGGCAAGCACACTTTATGGATTGAGTTTTTTGCCCCTTATCAAATTGCTGGTGCAGA
The DNA here is from genome assembly GCF_056620565.1 of Nostoc sp. LEGE 12454. Lineage (NCBI taxonomy): Bacteria > Bacillati > Cyanobacteriota > Cyanophyceae > Nostocales > Nostocaceae > Nostoc > Nostoc sp. LEGE 12454. The sequence continues at coordinate 88,832 of NZ_JBWQXL010000016.1, read as the reverse complement.
AGGTACTGGTTTAAAAGGTACTGGTTGGACGGATGAATTGAAAAACAAAGTTGCAGATAAGGTGATTGATAAATTGGCAGACTATGCACCCAATGTCAAAGATGCAACTATTGCCCGTCGGGTAGAAAGTCCAGCCGAACTAGGAGAAAGATTAGGTGCATACAAAGGGAATTATTACCATGTTGACATGACTCTAGATCAAATGATATTTTTCCGTCCATTACCAGAAATAGCCAATTACAAAACACCAATTGATAATCTATTTTTGACTGGTGCAGGGACTCATCCAGGTGGTTCAATTTCGGGAATGCCGGGACGCAATTGTGCACGCGCATTTTTGCAGGCAAAACATCCCATTAGCCAAAGTTTGAAAGATGCGCGGGATTCGATTAAGTCAACTGTCGAGTCAATGTTTGGCATTAATTAAGCCTTTTGTAGAGACGCGATTCATCGCGTCTTTACCCAAGGATGCGTTGCAATCATTAATTGAACTAGTATAAATCCTAGATTATTTAGGCAATCACGAAAATATTTGTATTAGTCATGGCTAGACCTATTCCTATTTGAGCAACTTGGATTTGACTGGATGAGCCTGTACCATCAGCATCAAAGAATAAATCCCCTGTATTATTGTTGTAGATAAAGCGATCGCTGCTATTTTCTGCTACTGAACCAATAAAAAATTGCGTGGCTTGAAGTATACCTTCACTAAGTCCACCTCCAAACCCTATTTTAGAAATATAAATTGTGTCATCTAAGGATGAAAAATCTGTAATGTTATCAATACCCTCTGAAAGGGTATTAATAGTAAAAACATCAGATCCAGTTCCTCCCGTTAGGGTATCGTTACCTAAACCTCCAACGAAAGTATCATTACCACTTCCCCCTATAAGGATGTCATTGCCATTTCCACCATTTAGATTGTTATTACTAGTATTATCAGTCCCATTAATCTCATCTGTACCTGTTAAAGTGAGATTTTCTTCATTGGCTGATAAAGGCGAGGTAACGGTTGATGAAACAGTCAGAGGTGTGGAAATGGGCGTACTATTGGCAACAGTGAGTAAAGTTCTAAATACCTTTTGGTTGCTGGTTAGACTTTCATCAAACTCTTGGATTGAATTAGTTGGATCTAAAAATGAAATAACATAGTAATTTCCAATTGGGATATTAGGAAACGCACCGTTCCAAGTCGCTGTTCCCGAATTGAATGGATTAATCGAAGAAATAGTTGTATTACCAATTAAGTAATGAGAACCAATACTATTAGTGATATTGGCATCAGTAGAAGCGTAAAATGAAACCGAGAAAGTGCCTGTCGCGGCTGTACCATTGTTGCGAGGATAGACTGTGATGCTGAAATTTTCCCCATATTGGATATTGTTATTACTAAAACTTCCAAGGGTTGTGTTAAACCACACATCAGAATCTACTAAATCAGCTTTGTCAGTGGGTTGGCGCGCGGTCGTGTCTTCGTCGATCCAGTTTTGAATTTCATTATATCGAGTGCTTGTAATTCGGGCGAACTCGTTGTAAAGCGGAGTGTTGTTGGTGGTTGTCTCATTTGAAGCTACTCCATAAATAGTCGGTTTATTTGTATTGGAATTATCAAGCCAGAGAGGACTTCCACTATTTCCAGGTAAGATATCTAGCTCATTACTACGCAAGATCGAGTCAGTTGTACTTGTGATTTTTCCACTCTGAGTCCACATATCATAGTTGTCAAATTTTCCATCGCTATTGGAATCAAACTTATCAGATGGGTATCCAGTGACATTCATTAAAGTTCCACTGCTGAGATTATCGTCATATCCATAGTTAAACCAGCCAGTGAAGTTTCCAATATTGCGGTCAAGAGTTACCAATCCTATATCGTATTGAAAAGTTTCGCTTTTAGTTTGATCTCCTTGAGTCCATCCTTCAAAAGAACGTGTGTAAACAGATTTGGCTTCACTATAGTATTCATAGTCAGAGCGGTTTGTACCAGCAATGATATTTCCTTTAGAACCAAGCATCACCTCAATTTTATCTGCCCAACCCCCATATCTTGTGTCATACACACAATGTCCTGCTGTTAAAAAGTGGTAGGAATCAATCATGGCACCAGAACCGTTGATGATAATATCATCAGCAGTATTAATAACCCCATCTGGGCCTTTCCAACTTATTCTCATCTTTCCTATAGCACTAAATGGAAAAGTTGTCGTGTCGCTAACTTTTGTCCGACCATCAGGGGAGAAAATAGACATACTTTCATATCCTAAATAAAAATGATGAATACAAAATATACAATCTTAATGCCAAAAATTATTTCATGGCATTATGAATCCACTAGCAATTTTTATGAGAATTTTTCCTGCTACTAAGTTTTTAAGTGATATCAAAGCTCTAAATTGCCATATTTTTAATATAAATTATTTCTACGATCGATCAATAATTTAGAGCTTACTTTCAATTTTATTTTGAACCAAAAAATAAAACTAATTAATAGAGATAGAGGTCGGAAAAACTAACTACTCTGAGATTACTTCTGTTTTCACCTCTGCGATCCTGGCTGATTTATACCGTCGGCATTGGCGGATTGAAGAAGCTTTTCATCAGGGTGAATTACTACACGAGTGCGATGTTTACGATGAGTCACAGCTACGCAATATATATAGCAACACAAATAATTGTTTTTTGAGTAAAGTAGGTTCTAAGCGATTGCTTTATGTGTATTTAATATGATAGTATTATACACTCTTGATTTTAATAAAGTTTTATGCATCGTCAACAAAATTCTTTGGAAAAATAAATATAAGTAAATTAATGGGTAAAAAGTAGTGTATTTTAATAATACTCAAAAAACTAACAAATTTGAACATCATCTAATAATTTTTGTAGGTACAGCATGGTTTTTCGGCACTGCTTCGTTGCATCTGGCTTGATAGCTTTCTTGGCATTTGGCTGTAGTGGTGGGGCAAACTCATCGGCAGAAAATACTACACAGGTTGTCCAAGAAAGCAATGTAACCCAACTTTTCATAGAAGCGAAGGCTACCCAAAAAGCAGAAGATTACTTTCATCAAGGTAACAATTTATTAGATAGACAAAATTATGAAGATGCCATAAAAGCTTATGATAAAGCGATCGCCATCAAAGTTGAGAGTCCTGAAGCTTGGATTAATCGTGGCATTGCCTTAACATCGTTGCAACGCTACCAAGACGCTCTTGCATCTTACGACAAAGCGAGCGCGATTAAACCCGACAAATATGAAGCTTGGTATAATCGTGGCATCGCCTTAACATCGTTGCAACGTTACAAAGATGCAGTTACATCTTACGACAAAGCGATCGCGATCAAACCCGACAAATATGAAGCCTTAATTAACCGAGGCATAGCTCTAACAAAGCTGCACCGCTACCAAGATGCGATCGCATCTTATAATAGAGCGATCGCCATTAAGCAAGATTTGCACCAAGCATATTACAACAAAGCTTGCTCTTATGCTTTACAAAGCAATCTAGAATTAGCAGTTGAGAACCTAGACAAAGCAATCAAGCTTGTTCCTGATAAATACAAGAAGTTAGCAAAAACTGACCCAGACTTTAGCAAAGTGCGTAGTAAAAAGCAGTTTCAGGAATTACTGCAATAGTATTAGATCGCCACTACTCAGTGTAAAATATAAGCCTGCTGTAGAAAGTATTTTTTCTTGAGCGGTTTACGATTAGACATGAAAAAATTATTAATCACCGGAGCAAGTGGTTTTTTAGGATGGCATCTTTGCCAGGTTGCAAAACAAGAATGGGAGATTTATGGTACTTACTTATCCCATTCTTTAGAAATTCCTGGCATGAAAATGTTAAAAGCGAACTTAACAAATTTTCAGGAATTGAAAAGTATCTTTAATGATGTCAAACCAGAAGCAGTTATTCATACTGCTGCACATTCGCAACCAAATTTTTGTCAAACAAACCCCAAAGAATCGCACGCAATTAATGTTATAGCATCCTGCAATATTGCCGAACTTTGCGCGGATAATTCTATTCCTTGTGCTTTTACTTCAACCGACTTAGTTTTTGATGGTTTAAATGCTCCATATCAAGAAACAGATGCCGTGTGTCCTGTTAATCTTTACGGTGAGCAAAAAGTCATGGCAGAAGCAGGTATGCTAGAAAGATATCCCATGACCGCAGTGTGTCGAATGCCGTTGATGTTTGGTGCAGCAACACCCACAGCGAAAAGCTTTATTCAGCCATTTATTCAAACTTTAGAAGCCGAAAAAGAACTAAGTTTATTTATAGATGAATTTCGTACACCAGTAAGTGGAACATCTGCCGCCAAAGGACTCTTACTAGCATTAGAAAAAGTTAATGGCATCATTCATTTAGGTGGCAAAGAGCGGATTTCACGTTATGATTTTGGACAGATATTAGTAGAAGTATTTCAACTTCCCGCCACTAGACTTAAATCCTGTCGGCAACAAGATGTGAAAATGGCAGCACCTAGACCAACTGATGTTTCTTTGGATAGTTCCAAAGCTTTTGCATTGGGGTATCAGCCTTTATCTGTAAGGGAAGAATTAGAGGCAATACACTTCAGTTAAAGCTTAGTGTTAATTGGATATGTATACATGGATATTCGCGTTTACAGACTTTGTAGGAGATGATTTTTTGGGATCTGTCCTTAAAAAATTTATATAACCCTCATTATTTCTGTGACTGTCAAGCACATGGTAGTTCTGTCCGCTTTTTCCCCTCCATGCGTTAATCGCGTCATCGCAAATTTTTTGTGAAATCTTAAAGGTTGGAAAATAATTCCATCTTCCCGTCTTTGTCCCATCAGCTGTTCCATCATTCGTTTGTATAAAGGTTTCAATTTTATTGATGAAACTCTGTACTTCTTGTTGATGCTGCTCCTGCTCTTGGGCTTTTTTTTTCTGCTCCTCTTCGGCTTTTGCCTTGCCTTTTTGGTCTTCTGTAGGGGGTGCTTTTACACTAGCAGGTAGTCCACTCCCCCACACTCGCTGCACATTTGCGGTATCTAATACTCCCCCCTTTTGCTGCACTACATGGGTCAACTCATGCGCCAACAACTCCTGTCCACCCCGACTCCCAGGATTATATTCTCCCGAACGAAAGAACACATCCTGTCCCGTCGTGAAAGCACGCGCCTGAATTGACCGATTCAACTGGTCTGATTGACCATCAGTGTGAACCTTCACCCCACTAAAATCAGCGCCAAACGCCACCTCCATCGGTTCGCGGATGTTGTCTGCGATCGCCACTCCTCCACCCCTTGCTTGGTTAATGGACGCTTCCAGGTCTGGCGCAGCAGCCATCCCAGACTTAGCCTGACGCTGCACCATCGGCTTCATCTGTAATTCTTCTTCATCCTCTGGCAATGCTTCTCGTTGCAGTGTGCTATTGTCCAGAGATTTCATCTGCAATTCTTCCTCATCCTCTGGCAATGCTTCTCGTTGCAGTGTGCTATTGTCCAGAGATTTCATTTGCAATTCTTCCTCATCCTCTGGCAATGCTTCTCGTTGCAGTGTGCTATTGTCCAGAGATTTCATCTGTAATTCTTCCTCATCTTCTGGCAATGCTTCTCGTTGCACCAAAGGAGTGATGGAATTCGCTAGAGGTTTCATCTGCAATTCTTCTGACTCTGGCAATGCTTCTCGATGGATAGACTGGCGATTTACAGGTTGCGCCATTCTTTGCATTACCTGCTGTGCTACGCTATCAGCTTCCTGTTCGTATTTGTCTCCAGGCTGGCTAATTGAGAGTTTTGCTTGGGTACGCAGTGGTATGCGACTGATATCGTGAGTAAGTGGTTTATGGAGTGGTTGTATTTCAGGAATTGCTTGGCGTGAAATTGCCGACGACTCTAAACCAAAGCCACGTATCGGTTGTTTCAGGGATGGAATTGAGAAGCCTGTAGTAGTTTTTTTCTGCCGACTGACGTGTTCTCTCATTTTCTTCTCCAGATTGCCCAAGCAGTAGGTAGATCAATATTTTACTGTTAATAATATCTAGACTACTGCGATCGCACTTGTAACACAATTCACCTGAAGTCTAAATTTTTGGGAAACCTATCCTATAGTATTAGGCGATGCCTGCGGCGGGCTGCGCCTACGCACTTCAAGAGGTGTAGGGTGGGCAAATTCCGATCGTTTGACAGACAATTTCATGTCCATTTACTCAACTTAAAAGAGATGCGATCGCGCTTCTGCCTTCCCGGAATTAACTTCCGCCTTCACGTTTCGGTGTTTCGCGCAGTCTGTAGCAACTTCCGCCTTCCCTGTAAGAGCTTCCGCCTTCACGTTTCGGTGTTTCGCGCAGTCTGTAGCAACTTCTGCCTTCCCTGAAGTAACTTTTGTCTTCAAGTAAGGGAACTCCAAAAAATAAATCATCCAATTTCACCGAATCAAAAAGACTTTTTCTTCCCCTGCGAAGATATCCCTGTTCCTCTACAAGATTGGCGATCGCAGTTTAATTCAATTTGGGATAAAATGTATCTTCGGCTTTCTGAATTTCAATCATGTCCAGTAGGGTGCGTTAGTGACAGCGTAACGCACCGCACCACATTCCAATTCTTCTAAATATCCCAAATACTGTTAAGCACTTCTGGAACTTCAATCATTCCCCAATTTTGCGGATAAACACCTTGCTGGATAAACCGATGAATAGTTGAAAATTGCCAATCCTGTGGAGTCAGACATAATTGATGCCGCACAGGATTGTAATGAATATAATCGCAATGTTTGGCAAAATCTCTATCGTCCTGAATCAGATGTTACCAAAATCTTCTTTGCCATAAATTGCGTTCTTGTCGTTTTTGTCGAGAGGTAGAAATATCAGTATTAATTCCCAATTGCTTACTATACTGTTTGGTGACAAAGGTTTTAATTAATCGCATTCGAGTTGATAAATCGCTATCTCCTTCTGGTAATGTCCATAAACTATGGAAATGATCGGGTAATAGCACAAATGCGTCGATGGTGAAGGGATATTTTTGACGTACATGAGTGATAGCAGCGCGCAGTGCAAGGCGTGCGATGTCGCTGATGAGCCAAGGTTAGCGATGATGAGTGACTTGAGTGAGAAAATAAGTACCACCAGGAAGTTTTGCTCGGCGGTAGTTGGGCATAGGTATTCATTGATGAGTCGATTGTCTTAAAATACCCATTGTTTATGCCGAATCAATATTTCTTGTAGGGTTCGTTAGGCGTTCGTATTTGGATATTTTGACAGGCGATTTGGTTGTTTATGCCGTAACGCACCAAATCATTGGTTCGGTGCGTTACTTCGTTAACGCACCCTACAAGATCGGGCGATCGCACTAACATCTAGAGTACAGCGATCGCACTTTTAATACAATTCACTCAAGGTCTAAAAATATCGTCCTATTAGGTACTTCAAACTAAAAAAATATCCCATCGTTATGGAGGCAGGGGGACAGGGGGCAGGGAGAGTAAGAGAAATAGAACCGGAATAAATTGGATAATTTATTTTTTGGAGTTCCCTTAATGAGGGATTGTTTTGTACGTCGCTTACTTATCCGAAACCCTCGCTGGATAAAATGTATCTCCTGCTTTCTTTATTTTTATTTGGTCTCCACCATTGGGTAAGAACACATCATTCTTTCCTGATACTTCGGATGTTTTCAACGCATCTCTCAGATTCTGATTGCTCCATTGCTCAGGAAACATTGTACTGCGTTTTTTAGTTCCCAAATCCAGCCCCCACTCCATTTCCCATACTCCGTCAGTATTCTCGCTGATCACCTTGTAGCTTAACCTATTGCCCCATCGTATTTGCATATCTGAGAGCAAATGTCCACCCTTTACTGAGCCATCTTCATTCTCCTCTCCTGCCAAATGATCCAGTAATGCTATGTAAGGTGCGATCATCGACTCTTTATGCTCAGACGCTAGATCGTCACGGTTTTTAGGTTCTTTTGATTCTAAACTCAATAAAGTTTTTACACTGTCCTTTGCTTGATCCACTGTGTAATTCCGATTTTGCTCGTCGTGTAAAGTGTTTAGTTTTTCTTCAATCATTTTTATAGTTACATAACCCTTCACTTCATCCCTGATTTTTTTTGCCAAGCCATTTATATCTTTTTTCTTTTTATTTCTCTGGTCGGATATGTTTTCAATTGTCCTTTGAATTTTATTTTTCACTGAATTGTTTGTTGCTGGAATACTCCCAGCATCAGACTGATGCTGCACCATTGGCTTCATTTGGGCAAGTTGATTTTCTTCTTCCTGTAGTAAAATTTCCCGTTGCACAGATTGCTGATTTACAGGCTTGCTTATGGTCTGCATTACCTGCCCTGCTACTCTATCAGCTTCCTGCTCGTATATATCTCCTGGCTGATTAACGGTTAGCTGTACCTGGTTTGGTAAAGGCGATCGCTGCACCGCCCCGCCACTCTGCTGCACTACGTGTGTAAGCTCATGCGCTAACAACTCCTGACCGCCCCGACTCCCTGGATTATATTCCCCCTGCCGAAAAAACACATCCTGTCCCGTCGTGAAAGCACGCGCCTGAATTGACCGATTCAACTGGTCTGACTGACCATCCGTGTGAACCTTCACCCCACTGAAATCTGCGCCAAACGCCTGTTCCATCGGTTCGCGGATATTGTCTGCCATCACTTGTCCACCACCCTTTGCTTGGTTAATGGATACTTCCAGGTCTGGCGCACCAGCCATCACAGCCTCACCCTGACGCTGCGCCATCGGCTTCATCTGTAATTCTTCCTCATCCTCTGGCACTTCTTGCCGTTGCAGTGTGCTATTGTCCAGAGATTTCATTTGCAACTCTTCCTCATCCTCTGGCATTTCTTGACGTTGCAATGTGCTAATGTCCAGAGGTTTCATTTGTAATTCTTCCTCATCCTCTGGCAATGTTTCTCGTTGGATAGACTGGCGATTTACAGGTTGCGCCATTCTTTGCATTACCTGCTGTGCGACGCTATCAGCTTCCTGCTCGTAAATGTCTCCCGGCTGGCTAATTGAGAGTTTTGCTTGGGGACTACGCAGTGGTATGCGACTGATATCGTGAGTGACTGGTTTATCGAGTGGTTGTATTTCAGGAACCGCTTGGCGTGAAATTGCCGACGACTCTAAACCAAAGCCGCGTGTCGGGTGTTTCAGGGATGGAATTGAGAAGCCTGTAGTAGTTTTCTTCTGGCTGACGTGTTCTCTCATTTTCTTCTCTAGATGCCCAAGTAATAGCTAGATGAATATTTTGCTGTTACTAAGCATCTAGAGTACAGCGATCGCACTTGTAACACAATTCACCCAAAGTCTAAATCCAGGCAAAAACTAAGTTCGACTTTTGGCTACTTTTGATTCTGATGCACTACCTTTAGCCTGGATTTAGGGAGAGTTTTTTTATTTATGGACTCAAAACAGCAACAAACTTTTTTCACATTCGATGGAGATGTTGGCGGGACTGCTGGCTACGCTGGGGTTCCGGCGGCATCTGATTCCAGCAAGGCAGCTAAAACGGCAAGTAAATATCTCAACGACTCATTGCTGATGAACCAGCTTACAGAACACGTGTATAAACTTTTGCTAGAAGATTTGCGATCGCAGGGAGAAAGGGTAGGTAATTATAATTCCCAAAGGTGGTTGTGATGGCTACAGGCGCTAATAATGGCAACATTACTCATGAATTAAATTATGTCACTACTAATCGGTTCTACGTTGAGATAGACAGTTCTATTGCTGCATCTTTCGCTGAATGTTCAGGATTAAGTATTCAAATTAAGAAAAATGTGTTTCAGGAAGGTGGTGTTAACGACCAGCAAAGAATTTATTTAGGTCATACAGAATTTGCAGACATAACTCTTAAACGAGGATTTACCGATCATCCAGGTTTTTGGAACTGGATGAATGCAGTTTTTGATGAAAAAAAGAAAACATCTCGACGCAATGTCAATATTCTAATTTTCAATCAAGCCGGTGAGACAATGATGAGTTGGACTTTGATTGGTGCTATTCCTATAACCTGGAAAACACCTGCACTCCAAGCAGATGGTAAGGCAGTTGCCATTGAAGAATTAACTTTAGCTTATGAAGGCTTACAAGTTGCAAGGTCTACAGGAGGAGGCACTTCCGTACAACGAAATCAAAAAAGTGGATATTTCGTTTCTAGCTAATTGGCTATTTTTAAACGATAACTATGCAAATTATTCAATCTCCACTAGGAAACAATATTCAGCCCCTTGGGGTAATATCATCTTTATCTATTCCTGATAGAATGCTATTGAGAAAACAGTCTCATTCTTTGCATTCCCGAAGTAATTTTATTAGTCCCATACAAACTAAACTACCATTAGTCACATCCTCTAAATTTTTCTTATCTCGTGAACATGAACCATCGATACAACCATTAATAGGTTGGGATAGTTGGGATAATCAAGATATAGATAGTGATTTGCCATTACTTGAGTCTGATTCTTTTGAGCCAATAGCTCTACCTGAAAATAGTCAGGTTAATAATAGCGAACTAGTAAAAGAGAGTATTTCAGAGATACTGCCAAATCGTATTGATAAAAAAACAAGTGATAATACCTCGCAACAAGTAAATATTAAAGGTAAATCTAAATCAAAAAAAGCAAAAAAATCTGAACAGCCACCTGAGACAAAACCCAAATCCAAATCTAAAAAAGCAGTAAAATCATCTGTAGCTAAGAATATTGTTCAAAGCAATGTTACTATTGATGGTAATAAAGATAGCTTCTTAGCATCAGATAAGCCTCTGTCTGTTGAGGCTAATTTGGAAATACCTACATTGCAGCTAGATAATGCTGTCTTTGATAATTCTCTAGCTTTGCCGTCAGCACTTACCTCAGCCGAACTTAATGATGCACCTACTTTACTCCATCCTTTAGCGAATGATGAAAATACTATAGGGGCGAATATTGCTGCACCTAATTCTGAGTCTTCAGTTGCAAAAAATCCGATTGCAATACAACAAAAAATTGATTCCAGTGTTTCAAGTGAATCTCCAGCGAGTATCCCTGTTCAGTTAACACCTACCTCAGCCAATATTGAAGACACACCTAGTTTATTGAGAAATGATAATAATGAACGGTTAGTAATTTCAGAGTCACAGTCTCCTATGGTGGTTAATATTTCAGATGTCTCAGCAAATCTGACTTCACTGCAACGTGACAGCTATCTTGAGACTACTACTAGCGAGTTTACAGAAAGTCAGCCTATATTAGTACCACTTGAGATTGGTGAAACACCAATAATTACTGCGACATCGCCTGAGATTGGTGAAACTACGATCGCACCACTTACCGCTACATCGCCTGAAATTGGTGAAACTGTAATCGCGCCATTTCCCGCCACATCGCCTGAGATTGGTGAAACTACGATCGCACCACTTACCGCTACATCGCCTGAAATTGGTGAAACATCAATAATTACTGCGACATCGCCTGAGATTGGTAAAACTGCGATCGCACCACTTACCACCACATCGCCTGAGATTGGTGAAACTGCGATCGCACCACTTTTCGCCACATTACCTGAGATTGGTAAAACACCAATAATTACTGCGACATCACCTGAAATTGGTGAAACTGCGATCGCACCACTTACCACCATATCGCCTGAGATTGGTGAAACATCAATAATTACCGCCACATCGCCTGAGATTGGTGAAACATCAATAATTACCACCACATCGCCTGAAATTGGTGAAACATCAATAATTACTGCGACATCGCCTGAAATTGGTGAAACTGCGATCGCACCACTTACCACCACATCGCCAGAGATTTCTGAAATACCAATAATTACTGCGACATCGCCTGAGATTGGTGAAACTACGATCGCACCACTTACCGCCACATCGCCAGAGATTTCTGAAATACCAATAATTACTCCTACATCACCTGAGATTGGTGAAACTGTAATCGCAACATTTCCCGCCACATTACCTGAGATTGGTGAAACACCAATAATTACTGCGACATCGCCTGAGATTGGTGAAACTGCGATCGCACCACTTACCGCCACACTACCTGAGATTGGTGAAACACCAACAATTACTGCGACATCACCTGAGATTGGTGAAACTGTAATCGCAACATTTCCCGCCACATTACCTGAGATTGGTAAAACACCAATAATTACTGCGACATCGCCTGAGATTGGTGAAACTGCGATCGCACCACTTACCGCCACATTACCTGAGATTGGTGAAACACCAACAATTACTGCGACATCATCTGAGATTGGTGAAACTGTAATCGCGCCATTTCCCGCCACATTACCTGAGATTGGTGAAACACCAACAATTACTGCGACATCGCCTGAGATTGGTGAAACTGCGATCGCACCACTTACCACCGCATCGCCTGAGATTGGTGAAACATCAATAATTACTGCGACATCGCCTGAGATTGGTGAAACTGCGATCGCACCATTTCCCGCCACATCACCTGAGATTGGTGAAACTGTAATTGCAACATTTCCCGCTACATCGCCTGAGATTGGTGAAACACCAATAATTACCGCGACATCGCCTGAGATTGGTGAAACTGCGATCGCACCACTTACCGCCACATTACCTGAGATTGTTGAAACACCAATAATTACCGCCACATCGCCTGAGGTTTTTGAAACGCCAACAATTACCGCCATATCGCCTGAGATTGGTGAAACAGCGAGCGCACCACTTACCGCTACATCGCCTGAGATTGGTGAAACTGCGAGTATTTTCAGAAAAATTATTGACAATGAACAAACAATAGAATCAGAATTTCCCTCTGCGGTAACAAATGAAGAAAATCCTGAAATATTAACCTTTGTTGATACCTTAGATAATCCAACCTCTCCACAAAATGAGGTAAGTACACCACCTCAAGTTGAGCAAAATGCGATCGCAGAAAATTTGTCAGCACCTAAAGGTTATGCTACTGGTGGTCACGTAACAGATTCCCCCGTTGAAAATCGTCAGCAAATTGCACCCTCGGATACTGTACCTGCAATGCTTACGCCTGGGGAGTTTGTGATTAATACCAGGGATGCACAAAAGCATTTACCTTTACTACATCACATCAACGCTGGTGGGACACCGCACGATATCATCCTTCCAAGTTTAGAGACACCCAATGCTCAAGAACCAGAAGAAATAACCTCTCCAGAAACCCCGACTAAAGTCGATTCTTTTCCAGACATTTCATTACAACTAAAAACTACTGAGACTCACTCCCCTCATGTATCCAACTCTTTAATTCCTTCTTCCTTGGGGTTGGATATTGGAAAACAGAACCTTTCTATCCTAAATTCTCCACAGCTTAATCCTCTTCAAAACGAAACAATTCATGTAGATGAAGCTTCACCTCAATACTCATCGCCTCCCCTGATTTTCCGAAAAGCAAATTCTAGCAATAATACATCTTCCCAATGGTCAAATACACCTTCTCAATGGTCAAGCGTGGAAGATTTACTAAATGGAAATAATGATGAATTAACTAGCTTTAATTTCAATGATGTAGAATCTAACAGCCAAAATTATGAATTTTCTCAGGTTTCAGAATCGCCACAGGTTTTTGCTAAACACCTTCCTGCATCGAGAGGTTTTGCTGATGGTGGAGAAGTTATTCCATCCGATATATCTAGAGAAATAGCACCAGTAACAGAGACGATAGAGAGCGCATCCTCATTTTCTCAAGAAGATGATAAAGATGATACCTCTGATCTTGAAGCTCTAGCCCGTGAAATTTATAACAGATTACGGCAACGGATAGAAATTGAGCGAGAACGTCATGGCGGTTACTCAGGTCGATTACCTTGGTAAATTTCTATTCAATAATTAATTTTGGAGAAATACTCAAATGGCAAGTCCAGCAATTATTGTTACCCAAAAGCGTCAACCACAACTTGAAAAAGCCAAACTTATGGCTTATAACGGTGAAGCGCCAGATATTGAATTAATGTTTAATCCCACGGACATTAGTTTTGCTCGAAGTGTTAGGTGGGAAAGTAAAGATGGTAATAGAGGAACTACTTTACTTCCGAAAGTAAATTTTTCTGGCGTTGAACCTTACAAATTCACACTCAAACAGTTACTCTATGATACTTATGAAACGAAAGAGTCAGTGATGAAAAAGTATATAGACAACATTAAAAAAGGTGTAGAAACTATCACTACAAAAGTTGACAGTCGTCCACCTGTTTATATATTTACATGGGGATCGGAGTATTTTTATTGTGTAATCACGAATCTAACTTACACTTTAAATATGTTTCTGAGTGATGGTACGCCAGTAAGGGCACTGGTAGATATAGCATTGCAAGAAGTAGATAAAAAAAATCTTCCTGGAGGAAAAAAATCAGCTTCCCAAGGTCAAAAGACTCCGCTAGATCCAAAGGTGGCAAAAACCGAGCGAACAAACTTTAAGAAATGATAAATATTAATGTATCGCTACTTTGCAATTAAAGGCTGCTCTGAACATTTCCTAGTTACCAAATAATAGTTATGCCTCCTAAAAAAAGCCTTTATTTAAGCGAACCTAAAATCGTGATAGAAGGAAAACCCGCTTCTCCTGAATTAATGAAGGATTTGTTAGAAATGACAATAGAAGAAAGCCTTCATTTGCCAGCAATGTTTACGCTAGTCATACATAATAGCTATATTCCCACATCTGACCAACCACAAAACAAGCCTTGGCGACATGAGCAATTGTTTAAAATTGGGAAAAAAGTGAAGTTGGGTTTTACTTCGAGTACTACTCTAGATAAGAATTTTCAAGATGTGGGAGAAAAATTCTTGATTGAAGGCGAAATTACAGGCATGGAAGTTCACTTCAATGAAAAATCCGAAGCTGATATGATTGTTCGTGGCTATGATATTTCCCATCGTCTTCACAGAGGTCGTTATAATCGTTCTTTTTTGAATCAAAGGGATAGCGACATAGTAAAAAAAATAGCTAAAGAAGTAGGGATAAAACTTGGCAATATAGACCTAAGTGGTGAAGTGCATAAGTATGTCTTTCAAGAAAACCAAACTAATATGGAGTTTTTGCGGGAAAGGGCTGCCCGCATTGGTTTTGAACTATTTGTTACAGATGGTCAAATAAATTTTTGCAAACCAAAACCTCAGGCAGCTTTACCACTAAAATGGCTAGTTGAGATTAATAAATTTAGTACTCGCGTCACCAGTGCCCAACAAGTGAGTTCTGTGGAAGTACGTGCCTGGGACTATACTAAGAAACAATTGATTACCCAAACAGTTAAGAAAGAGAAACAACTAACTCAAACAGGTAATCAGCTAGGAAGTACTACCAGTACTGCATTTACCAATCTTAAGTCCCAAGAAATGATTGTTGTAGATAAACCTGTTGCCAGCGCAAAACAAGCAAAGACTATGGCTCAGGCTCTGTGTGATGAACTGGGAGGAGAATTTGTTTATGCAGATGCCAAGGCAGAGGGTAATCCTGAGATTCGACCGGGGCGAGTAATTGATCTTCAGGGTATGGGCGATCGCTATAGTGGTAAGTATTATGTTACAGAAACACGCCATTTCTACAGTAAGCGGGTTTATGAAACTGATTTCAGCGTGCGGGGACTACGTTCTGGTAACTTATTCACAACTCTATCTACAGAAAAACGCCTACAGCCATCTGAGACTTTATTAGTGGGAATTGTGACTGATAACCAAGACCCACAGGCATGGGGTAGAGTCAAGGTCAAGTTTCCTACCCTCACAGAAAAGGATACAAGTGACTGGGCGAGAGTTGTAACTTTGGGAGCAGGCCCAACCAGAGGTTTCGACTGTTTACCAGAGATAGGCGATGAAGTACTGGTAGGTTTTGAGCATGGCGATATTCACCGTCCCTACATAATTGGCGGAGTATGGAACGGAAAGGATGCACCACCAGAAAAAGTGCGTGACTCAGTTACAAAACGTGGGGTAAGATTACGCACCTTTAAAACTCGTGTCGGACATACTCTACAGTTTATCGAGGAAGATAAACTAACTAGTAAAACAGGTATTAGCCTAGAAACTAAATACGGTCACAAAATCTATCTTAATGATAGTCAAAAGTGCATAGTGATTCAAACCAAACGTGGTCATATAATCAAAATGGACGACATGGCTAGGTCTGTTTCAGTGGAATCAAAAGGTAATTTGTCATTAGATGCTGTTGGAAATATAGACATTTCAGCCAGGGGTACGATTACAGTCAAAGGTGCGATGATTCGCCTTAATTAATTACGAATTACGAATTATTTTCATTGGGCTTTTTTAAAGTTTGATCGTGAAAAATATTATTAGGGCATTGTCATGGGTCGACCAGCAGCAAGAATTACCGACAATGTAGCGCATCCCTTACCGCCAGTATTGACAGGAGGCCCAGGTAGTCCCAATGTGTTGATTGGGTCTTTACCTGCGTGGCGGGGTGTGCTTGCAGCAGCAGTACCAGCTTTGCTATCTGCTAAAACATCTTCTGATACGGCTGTCCTAGCAGCTGAGACTGCTACCAAGGCGGCGGCTGGTACACCAGGAGCACCTGCTGCCTTAGCCGCCGAACAAACTACAAAGACAACAGCAGCATCTACTATGAGTAGCGCAATCAGTTCTGCTGCCGCAGGTGCTGATATTCATAATTGCGCCACACCCTCGCCCGTACCTCCACATGGGCCAGGTGTTGTAATTGACGGTAGCAAGACAGTGTTTATTAACAACCTGCCTGCCTGTCGTATGGGCGACACTATTATAGAAGCATTAGGCCCACCGAATAAAATTATCAAAGGTAATCCCACTGTTTTGATTGGCGGCTGATTGATGAGGTGGAGGGGATGAGGGAGTAGGGGGGTAGAGAAGTGGAATTCTAAATCAAAGACTCATCCGCGAGTATTAAAGACTCATTCACGAGTATCAAAGACTCGTCCACGAATATGAAAGACTCGTCCGCGAGTATCAAAGACTCGTCCACGAATATAAAAGACTCGTCCGCGAGTATCAAAGACTCGTCCGCGAGTATCAAAGGCTCATTCACGAGTATCAAAGACTCGTCCGCGAGTATCAAAGACTCGTCCGCGAGTATCAAAGACTCGTCCGCGAGTATCAAAGGCTCATTCACGAGTATCAAAGACTCGTCCGCGAACCTTACAGCGTTTTTCAAGTAAATAAATCACAGAGTAGAGACCAATACCTTGAGTTAAGCATTGTTTCTCTCCCCCTGCCCCCCTGCCCCCCTGCCTCTTCAACCTCGACCTTTGGCGAATAGGCTTAAACTTTCTGTGCCGATATCTTTAAAGATATCCATGTAACAGCTGTCTAAGTGCCAGATATGGTTTACGGTCGTGAACGAGCCTATTTGGGAACAGGTTGGGCTTATCCACTGCATTTAAGTGTGCAAGGTGGGATACAACTTAGCCGTGAAGATCAAAAAGTTAAAGAATCTATTTGGATTATCCTCCGCACTGGAGTAGGTGAGCGGGTTTATCGACCTACGTTTGGTTCGCGCTTGTCGGAACTGGCGTTTGCACCTTTAAATAGCGATACCCTACTGCGAATCCGTCTTTATGTCTTGGAAGCTTTAGAAGTTTGGGAACCACGCATTATTATCGATGAAATTGTCACCGATCCTGACCCTGTGCGTGGCAGAGTGGACATCATCATTAATTATCGACTCAAAGACGGTCCCGATATTTATAGTTTTGTTTATCCTTATTATTTGGTTTCAGCTGGGGAGGAATCGTGATACGAATTAAAAATTAAAAATTAAAAATTAAAAAAGCTAAATTTCATCTAGGTTTCTAGGCTTGTATCTGTCACATTCTTTTTTTAAATTGGTATGAACTTTGACTTTTTACCGAAATTACCTTCTTCCAATTTAGACGATCGCGCCTTCGATGATTTGGTGGAAGAATGTATTATGCGTATTCCTCGCTACTGTCCAGAATGGACAGACCACAACCTCAGCGATCCAGGAATTACGCTAATTGAGTTATTTGCTTGGTTAACTGACCAGATGTTGCTCAGATTTAACCAAGTACCTCGCAAAAATTATGTAGCTTTCCTAGAATTACTGGGTATTCGTCTTCAACCTCCCGCCCCAGCCCGCACGGAATTAACTTTTTATTTAAGCGCTGCACTACCTGAAACCTACACTATTCCGGCAGGATTAGAAGCTTCAACTATCCAAACTGAAACCACAGAAGCTATTACCTTTAGTACAGATTCTCCTCTAATTATCGGCAACCCCCGCATACAACACTTCTTAACTGCCCAAACCACCGAAGATATTCCCCAATCTCTGCGAGAAAGAGTCACAAGTTCATGGACTCGTGAATCTAACGGTTTCTGGACAGGCAATGAACAGCCGATATTTGAAGAGGAACCTCAGCCTGGTAACTGCTTTTATTTAGCGATCGCTTCTGATGATCCTCTAGATGGTAATGTTCTAGATATTACTTTTCAAGGAGCCGCAGCTACGCCTGCTGGGATTAACCCCAATCAACCGCCTCGGAAGTGGGAAGCCTGGGATGGAGAACATTGGCAACCAGTTTTATTCCAAGAGTCAGACGATGAAACTCGCGGCTTCAGTTTTTACGAACTCGCTGAACAGGGTGGTAGCCCGTCTGAAGGGGCAGATGTCCGTCTGCATTTACCGCAAAATTGGCCTGTTACCAACTTTACTTCTTACCGGGGTCGCTGGCTACGCTGTAGTTTTATTACTACAGAAACAAATCAACCTGGTTACAATCGTCCACCACGAATTACTGGTTTAGCAGTGCAATCAATTGGCGGTACAGTTAGGGCTAGTCACAGTACCTTTATTGAAGATGAGCGCTTAGGAATTAGTGATGGTACACCCGGTCAGACTTTTGAATTACAAAGCGCACCGATTTTAGAACGCCGAGAAAATGAGTATATCCTAGTTATTCCCGATGGTGGTTTGCCTCAGAAGTGGACTGAGGTGAGAGATTTTGCTGATTCTGGGCCGCATAACTTTCATTACACCATCGATTCCATCACTGGTACAATCCAGTTTGGGCCGCTGATTCGTGAACCTAGCCAACTTAAACAGCAAACATACGTGCGCTCCCGAATCCAGCAACCATCACTGGATGACACATCTGTACAAGTTCTGGAAAATAACCAGTCTGAACATCAATATGGGGCGATTCCTCCCCGTGGCTCAGAGATTAAAATGGTTGCTTATCGTACAGGTGGTGGTAGAGAAGGCAATGTTCAAACTGGGGCAATTCAGTTTTTGAAGTCTGCATATCCATACATTGCTAGTGTAGTCAATCGTGTACCAGCAATAAATGGCGCAGATGCCGAATCGCTGGAACAGGCGGTGATGAAGGCTCCCCGCATTCTCCGCACGCGCGATCGCGCCGTCACTGCCGAAGATTTTGAAGTTTTAACTCAACAGGCGGGTGCTGGTGCGATCGCCCGCGTCCGCTGTTTGCCAGCGAATTCTCAAAGACAAGCTGGTATAGTTAGTTTGCTGGTAGTTCCTTATGCAAACACAGATGCGATCGCCCAAGGCAATGGCATGACACCAGAAAATTTTGCCCTGAGTAATGCCCTGCAAGAGCAAATTTTGAGCTATTTAGATGAAAGACGCTTATTAGGGGTACAAGTAGAGTTACAAGAGCCGAATTACGTAGGTGTTTCTGTACAGACAGAAATTGCTTTAGAGCCAGCATACAACAATCCTTTTGCCAGCGAAGAAATTCGCCGGAATTTAAGGCGATCGCTATATAAATATTTAAATCCCTTAACTGGAGGAATTGACGGCAAAGGTTGGCCATTTGGGCGACCAGTTTATACATCGGATATTGTGGCATTATTGCAACAAACCCCAGGCGTGCGTCATTTAGGCCCCGTCCTGCTGTTTCCCATCCGCAAGCAAGGAGAAAATTGGCGACGACAACCATCCCCTGAACAATTGATCGATCCGGGATCGGAAGGTTTGATATGTTCTTGGGCTGATACAAATCTGCGTTCAAATCACGACATCCAAATCATTAATCGCTGATTTGTCATTTGTCATTTGTCATTGGTCATTTGTCATTTGTCAGTAGTTATTCTCCCCTTGTCCCCTGCCCCCTGCCTCCTGCCTCCTGCCTCCTGCCTCTTCTTACCCCCAATCCCCAATCCTATGGTTCAAAGTCGCTCTAGTCCCGCTGTAAGCATTCAATTAACGCCGATGCAAATTCCCGAAGCTTTACCTGTGGCGGGTTTAGCATTTGCAAATGCGGATAATATAGATGTCGCTGGACGTAGTTTGCTCTTGCATCCTGGACATCCCAGCGAGATGATTGTGCAAGTGCAAAACTTAGAACAACGTCCTTTGCGGGTAAGCTTAAGCGTTGAAGGAAACTTCCCATCGCAGTGGTGTCAGATTGGCACAGAAGGCACTGAAATACCGCCTCGTGGACAAATGGATGCTGTCCTCTACTTCTCAATTCCCGACACATTTTTTGAAGACCAAGAAGCGATCGCTCCTGGAAAAAAAGACAAACTAACACTCAATTTTCGCAGCCTAATTACTCTACACATAGACTCAGGCACGGACAACGAACAAATCGAGAGAAGCGAGTATTTCGATTTATACATCCGTCCCTACACTGCCTACATGGAATTCTTGCCAATTTTGTATCGAGAAGTGGACTTTATTGGTCGCTTCATGAAAATATTTGAGCAAGCTTTTCAACCAATAGTTGATAGTTATAACGTCATGTGGGCAAACCTCGACCCTTTGACAGCACCGCAAGCATTACTACCCTTTATGGCTCATTGGGTTGCTTGGCAAGTAGATTCTGTTTGGGATCTCCAGCAACAACGGCGTTTAATTCGCCGAGCCGTAGAACTCTATCGCTGGCGAGGAACTCGTAAAGGATTGCGTCTCTATTTGCATCTTTATACTGGTTTACCGTTAGACGAAGATTTACCTAATGAAGCTGATAAACATATTAGTATTACAGAACCTTTTGGCCCAAGTTTTATTATAGGAGACGCACAATTAGGAAATGCAGTTTTAGCAGGTGGACAACCATATCATTTTATAGTGCGTTTGCGTTCAAATATTTCTAGTGGCATTATCAACGAAGAACTTATCCAAAGAATCATAGAACAAGAAAAACCAGCTTTTTGTACATACGAATTATCTATCGAAAATCCCCCTAATTAAATAATTCGTAATAAAGTAAAATTTAATCCAAAATCTAAAATCTAAAATCTAAAATTGCTATGTCTCATCCTTTTCCACCACCACCAATTAAATCCTTTGAACGCTTGCAAGCCGCAGACGGCTTACTAATTAATGCAGAACGTTGGCGCACAGCCCATGAATATCACCGGAATCGGCAAAATGCTCAATATCAAAGTTTAAATCAACCAGGAATTGTCTGCGGTTTAGGCGTGCGAGATGTGACTGCCCCAAGCCAAGTTGAAGCTAGATATCGAGATGGACGTTGGGTACAAATTCAACCTGGGATTGCAATTGATTTAGCAGGTAATCTAATCGTTGTACCGACTTCTTATGACTTTCCCATTGATTTAGAAGTAGTAAGTTCTGAACCGCTGATGATTTACTTAGTAGTTAGCTATGTAGACCCCGATGAATTGCGGCGCGGACAGCAAAGAGATGTTGTTCAAGAAACTTATCGAATTGACCAAATAAACTCTACACCAGCCAGTTCAGAAATAGAAATATGTCGGATACTTCTGCAACCAGGACATACTGAAATTACCCAACCTGCGGATGCTTTTTTCCCTGGATATAATAATATTGATTTGCGTTATCGTCGTCAGGCACAAATGCGTCCTCAAGCACTTGTATGTATGGCGCAGGCGACTCATAGCGATCCTGAATGTGCGCGTAATTTTTTCAGCCTTTCGTATTTGTTACAAGCTGTAGAACCCCTATACCCAAATTTGCGCGGGGCTGATGAACCAGGTCAGGTTTCTTTAGGAGAAAATATCCAAGACTATGACATACTTTATCTGACAGGTGGACAGGCTATATCTTTAAATAGTCTCGAATTTGAATCCCTCAGAAATTATTTAAATTTAGGTGGTGTACTTTTTGTTGATGCGCCAACAACTGCTAATGCTTTAATTGAGAGTACTCAAGCCTTGGCACAACAGTTAGAAAGTCCTTTAAGACCTTTAGAAGAATTGCAGCGGAGTCATCCTTTAAGGACAAAACCTTTCTTATTTGCTGCTTTACCAATGGTTAATCAACAACAGATTAAATTGTTAATTGGTGGAGGAATTATTCTAGCCATTGGAGATTTAGCAACTGCTTGGGGATTGGATAGAGATTTGAGTTTACCCAGATTGACCATTCGTACAGCTCAGGAATTAGGAATTAATATTCTTCACTATGCTTGGAAGCGGCGACAGTTAATTGGGTTGCAACAGGAAGATAATTCTGGGCAGTGGTGAAAGCCAAGCAGATACATCAGAATTCAGCATCGGAACGCGTGCCGCAAACAAACTGGAGACATTTTTCAAAGTCATCGCCTTGCCAGTTGTTAGCAAATTTCAGCAAATCTTTAGCTTTGGAGTAGCGCAGGGTTGCTTCCCCATCTTGGATAGAGGTATCTTCTAGTTTAATACCAGAGGCATTTTTTCTAATTTTGAGGTATTCGAGATAGTCGAGGGTTTGCTCTAAAATCGATTCTGGAGCGGTTTTGATCGCAGCAAGTAGCTGTTCGTTAATGGTAGTCATGGGGGCACTGGAGGATTGATTATGGATATCTTGATTCTTCATCATTTCCTACCGTTGTTTTTGAAACCGAAAATAGCGATCGCACTAAATTAACGATACCATCAAGGTCTGAAAATGATTGACTTTATTTGTTTGCGATCGCACTATTATTTTTATCGTGTTCAAGTTCTCTCATTAGAGAATCAAAACCACTGGTATTGTTTCCGCTTTGGGCAAATAAAGACCGAATTTTATTGATTATCGCACTCATGCTATTGGAGAAAAACCGACCGAGATTATTAACAAAGTTTTTCAATTTCTCAAAAATCGTAACCTCTACAGTAGAATACTTATTAACAATTGGATATACAATTTTTCCTTTTTCTGTTTGATAGTATTCTTGTTCAGGCATCAACATTGATGTGAGTGGTTGCACCTGTTTTGCCATATCAGCTTCGGTTCGTTTATTGCTGAGGAATAAAACATCATAAATTTTTCCATTCCAGCTAGCCCAATAATGGTTTTGGAAAAACCATCGTTTACCGTCATCACAATTAGGTTTTTTTCCTTGGTATGGGGTAGTTCCAGCTTCACTTAAAAAAGGTTTAGCGATACTTTCAATTGTTATTTTTTCAATGCCAAAATATTCTTCTGCAACTTTTTTAAAAGCACGGGCTAATGTCTGACAATCTCCTTCTGGAGAGCCTTTTAAGAGAGTTTCTGGACTCTTGCTCACCATTGTGTATTGAAATTGGATATTTACAAAGTTTTTGAAGAGTTGTTCCAGTATTTTATCTTGTGGCAATGTGTCATCTATGCCATTTACTAGTGTTTTGGCTAGTGAATATTCTTGTAAAAATTTTTGTTTTTTATCTGCTGAGTTATTTGCTGCTAATATTTCTTCAGACTTTGCTTGTTCGTTCTGATTACCTGGTATCGTCTGCTGTGCGTCCTGGTTTTGCAGAGGAGATCGATTAATTTGGTTGACTACAGAAGTAGCGACACTATCCGCCTCTTGCTCATATCGATCTCCTGATTGACCAATAGTCAGTTTTGGCTGTATTTCTCCTATAGGCAGGCTATCAGCACGTTTTATTGCCATTTTGCTCAAGTTATGACCAAACTGCGAAGAGTGTTCCTTGCCTTGCTGCAAAGACTCATTCATCTTTGTTTGCAATACAGTAAGTCGCTCTTGTCCCTCTGGCGTGATAGTCCCATGCTTGGCTTGTATTTGGAGTTTCGTTGCCTCAAACTGATATTGTTGAAATTTCTGATTTTCTACCTTTGCCTGTACTATAGGCTTGTTGGAGCCAAGTTGAGAGTGGGTAGTTAATAAATGCGATTGCAACTGACTTTGCTCTGACGAATAAGCGGATGAGTCAGCTTTTTTGTGGATTTGTAGCCGTTCTTTCATCGCTAGTTTCAAAAGTCAATAGTGGGTAATCTATATATTATGTCACTTACTTAAAGCTCCCCGACTTATTTAAGAAGTTGGGGATCTAATTGTTTACGAATGATTTAGGATGGCGATAATTTCTATCGAATTAAGAACGCCGTACATTTAAGCAACACCATTCTTTGCGTTTCCACAGGGTAGCGACAACCCAACCATTTTCTTCTAAAGCGTCAGCAACAGCTTTAGATTGTTCTAGTAAAATTCCACTGAAGATTGCCCAAGTTTCAGGTTTAGCGATCGCACTCATCTCTGGAATTAATTCAATAATCACATGAGCCAAAATATTGCAGACGATACCATCTACTGGGTTTTCAATTAGTTTTGTCAAAACGTCTACACTTCCCAGTGCTGGTAGTAAACGTTCTGGGTTAATATCATTCAGCGCACCATTACTGATAGTTGATTGCACCGCTAAAGGGTCAGTATCCACTGCATAGACTTTCTCTGCACCCAGTAGCAGCGCCCCAATGGAAAGGATACCAGAACCACAGCCAATATCCGCAATTACTAGATGTTCATGTTTGCCACTATTACCCACAAACGACTGCGAAACTCCACTTAGCCGCATTTCCAGTGATTCCAAACATAGCTGAGTGGTGGCATGGTTGCCCGTACCAAATGCTACACCAGGATCGAGGCGAATTACTAACCGTTCCGTTGTTTCTGGTAATGGTAGCCACGCGGGGTTGATTAAGAAGCGATCGCCTATTTCTTGCGGATGCCAATATTGTTTCCAGCTAGTCGCCCAATCTTCCTCATCAATTAACTGCCATTGCAAAGAAGGAGATGAAACTCCTACACAGAGAGCATCTTGACGCAGCCACAGCGACAGCGCCGCCAAATCTAAAAGCTGTGTTTGAATTGTCGGCAGATAAGCCCTTACTAAAGATGAATTTCCTTTATTTTCACTAGCTGTACCACGACAGCCAAAATCTTCCAGTCGCCAAAAGATCGTATCTTCTAGGTCTGGTTCACATAAAATCTGTATTTCCCACCAGGTGTTTGCCATTTTTGAGTGCTGTTAGCGCTAGCGGGGCGTTCAGCCCGTGGTGAGTGCTGAGTGCTGAGTTTGAGGGAGTTAGGAGTTAGGAGTTAGGAGTTAGGAGTTTTTAACTTTTAACTCCTAACTATTCACTCCTAACTTTTATTTACTCAGCACTCGTTACTCAGCACTCAGCACTCATAGTGTTACTGTATACGCGTCCCGAATACCAGGGACTTTTATAATCTCATCCAAAATGCCCTCTGGTAAAGGGTCATCTATACTCAGAGCCATTACGGCATCACCACGGACGATTTTCCGACCTACTTGCATACTGGCAATATTCACATTAAAACTGCCGAGTAGGGAACCAAGTTTGCCGATGATCCCCGGCATATCGCGGTGCAGGGTAAACAACATATATTTGCTGGGTGGAACGTTAATCGGGAAACCGTCAACGTCGGTGAGGTGGATTTCCCGCTCACCCAACAAAGCACCTGTAACAGAATGGGTACCTAAAGTACCCGTGGCTTCTAGATGCAATGTGCCAGCATAATCTCGAATGGAAGCATCGCGGGTTTCAATCACCCGAATTCCGCGTTCTTTGGCTTCTATGTTGGCATTTACGTAATTTACTCGTTCCCGCAAAGCTTGGTAAAGTAGTCCTTTGAGGGCAGCGACGATTAAAGGCTGACTTTTGTTGGTCGCGAGTTCCCCTTGTAGTCGAATATTGAGTACTTCTACCCTTCCACCAGCTAGCTGTCCTACCAGATTACCTAGAGTTTCTGCTAGTTGCATATAGGGTTTGAGTTCTTCCAACACATCAGGGCCGAGTCCGGGAATGTTGACGGCTGAACGTGCTGGTAATCCTAAAAGTACATCGCGAATTTGTTCGGCAACATCAATAGCCACATTCACTTGAGCTTCTGCTGTCGAGGCTCCCAAGTGGGGAGTGAGGATGATTTCTTTGCCTAGCGATCGCAATTCAGATTCACCCAATGGTTCTGACTCGAACACATCCAAGGCTGCACCGCCGATTTTACCCGCTTTCAAAGCAGCTGCTAAAGCTACTTCATCAATGATCCCACCACGAGCGCAGTTGATAATCCGAGATGTAGGTTTCATCTTTGCCAAGGTTGTGGCATTGATTAAGTGGGTCGTTTCTGGGGTTTTTGGGATGTGTAGGGTGATATAGTCTGCTTGTTGGAAGAGTAAATCTAGCTCCACCAACTGACAGCCAATTTGTTCGGCTCGTTCTGTCGAAATAAAAGGGTCATAAGCTAGGAGTTTCATCCCCATTGTCTTAGCTACAGCAGCAACATGGGAGCCAATTTTACCCAAACCGACAACGCCGAGAGTTTTTTTGTAGACTTCCGCACCAACAAAACTATTGCGATCCCACGCACCGCGTTTCACCGAAGCGTTAGCATCGGGGATGTGGCGAGACAAAGCCAAAATCATTGCTAGCGCATGTTCGGCGGCAGCAATTGTATTTCCCTCTGGAGAATTGACTACCACAATCCCTCGGCGTGTGGCAGCAGGAACATCCACATTATCCACACCCACACCAGCACGACCGATGATTTTTAGTTGGGTGCCGGCTTCAATGATTTCTTGAGTGACACGCGTACCAGAGCGAATCATCAGCGCGTCATACTCACCAATAATTGCGATCAGTTCCGCTGGTTTTAGACCTAGTTTGACATCAACGGTTGCAACTTGCGAAAGAATGTCAATTCCAGCTTGGTCAATCGAATCAGAGACAAGAACCTTAGACATGATTACTTCATTTAAAGCTACAGGTTTTGCTGCACAAGACTTTTTAGTTTAGTCTTTATCTGTCGCAATTCAGCAAAAATTATTTGTTTGAATATCAACTTAACCTTTACTTACACTACGTGCTGATAGTATCGAAGCATGAATTGCTCCCGGTGGGCACTGCCTCCTAAGTTTTTGAACATAAGTTAGCTGTTTACACCACCCTGTGGCTAAATATAAAGCATGAATAGCACTAAGCACCTATATATTTATTAATAGTTAAGAGTTACCAAAATTTTCTCGGCTGAAGCAACTTACTTTGTGGGGTATAAACGCTTGTATGCTTGACTGGGACGCAACTTTAGCTGAGGCAATGCTATACACAAACAGGAAACGAGCTAGTAACTAATACATCTGTCGAATCTCGTCTGTTTCTCAATACCACAAGTGGTATCCCTTAGTCAAAGCAAAACATTGGATCGTTAAGATAATCAGATTGTAACAGTTAGAATTTAAGCATCAAATAAATTTTATTGCTCATAATTCCGGCAGATTTAAGATTGTTTAGTAGTTAAAAACTACCAATTAGTGTCAGTAAAATACTGAATATACAGTAGTAAACTAGTAATTTTTCAAGCTAATTTTAAGAGTTTGTAGTAAGTACTTTAGTGCTTAAAAAACTAGAACTAAAGTTCTGACTACGAACTTGTTCACGCCTCGTGATTAATGAGACAGACTACTAATGACATTGCAAGGGGAGAAATCGCTATAATTCTGTTGAGCCAAATAGAGCCAAATATCCTTTGAGTTTTGGGGAAACCAGCCATGTTAGAGTACAACTTGCCAAGGTACTTGCCCTCAGCCGAGGAACTACCAGACTCTGATGAAACGCCTGTGGATAATGAACTGCAAGAATTGATACCAGGCTTGTTAAAAGCGATCTTGCTAATACTTTGGTCAGAACGCATGGACTGGTTGTTTGGGATAGATATGGGTATTTATTATCACCCTGATAAACCGCCAATTGTGCCAGATGGGTTTTTGAGCTTAGGAGTAGAGCGATTTTATGATGAGGAACTGCGTCCTAGTTATGTGCTGTGGGATGAAAACGTTGTACCGATTTTCGTTCTAGAAGTAGTTTCCCAAAATTATCGTAAGGAATACACTACCAAACTAGATGAATATGAGGCTTTGGGTGTACTTTATTACGTGATTTATTCCTCTCGCCGTCGTCGCAAACCGCATCTAGAAGTACATAAGTTAGTTAATGGTAAGTATGAATTGCAAGAGGGAAACCCCGTTTGGCTACCAGAAATTGGCTTGGGAATTGGTTGCGAAAGGGGAAATTATTGCGGCGTAACGCGGGAATGGATGTATTGGTATGATGAGCAAGGACAACGGTATCTCACGCCCGCAGAACAAGTAAAACAAGAGACACAACGCGCTCAACAAGAAGCACAACGTGCCCAACAAGAAGCACAACGTGCCCAACAAGAAGCACAACGTGCCCAACAAGAAGCACAACGCGCTCAACAAGAAGCACAGCGTGCTGAAATTGCAGAAAAACGGGTTCAACAGTTGGCGGAACAATTAAGAGCACTTGGGATAGATCCAGATAATCTGGCTTAACTGAAATATTGTGCAATATTTTCAACAAAACCTAATTTTTAGGTTTTATTAGATTTATGTATTTTTCATAAATGATTGTTAAAATTTCTACATATCATCAATTAGATTGCACACACTTGATGCAATTGCGCTCATGTAACTTAGCAGCATATAGCGGTTAATCTACTACTTATAATAGTTTTTCCACGATCTGAAAATAGCGCCACTCCACCCGAAACCGTTGTATGTATTTCTTTATCTCCAGATTCCAACCGCGCAGCTTGAAACGATAACCGGATTTGTTCAGCGTACTGAAACGCTTTCTCTTGTGTCAGCCCAGGTAGAGCCAATATAAACTCCTCACCACGTTTGAGCAAGTCATGAGCTTCCAGTAATTTTTATAATCACTTGAAAGCGGTTAAGTTACAGCAGAATTTGGAATCCTGCATAATTACAGAAAAACTATTGTTTTTTAGGAATAACGTTCCTGATTCCACTTTTAGCAGAGACAGTATCACCTTTGTAGCGAGGGATGATATGAATACTGGCGTGCATAATATTTTGACCTGCGGCTCTATTGATGTTCATTCCTACATTAAAGCCATCAGGCTCAAATTCACTTTTGAGAATTTCTTGGACTTTGTTCACCATAAACCAGCAAGCAGATTGCTCCTTAAATGGGAGTTCAAAATAGCTGCTAACATGACGTTTGGGAATAATTAGAACATGTCCTTTACTTATTGGATAGCCATCAAAAATAGCATAAGCAGTTGCTGATTCAGTTAATAGTCTGAGAGTTTTATGGGGATTACAGAATATACAATAGTTAGATGAATTTCGCTGATGATTATAGTGGACATACTCATATACTTCCCGATATTCATCTAAGCAAATTGAAGTAAAAGGAAGTTTGGAAATACACTGATAGGTAGGTTTTTTGTGAATGTAATGTTCTCTAAACCCTTCTTTTTTGATATCCCTCCTTACAGCATAATAAGCTTTACCTCCTGATTTTAATAAATGTGATATTTCCATAAGAACATTAGTTTGTTCTTCACTAAATAAAACATTTAAAACATAAAAGCAAATTATTGTATCGAATTTATTATCAGGATATTTTGGAAAATAATAAGGGTCATAGCCTGTAATATCATAACCTTTTTGGCGCAATATTTTAACATCATTACCAAAGCCACAACCAAAGTCTAGTATTTTGCCTTGTAAAAGGTTTTGATTTAATAAAAACTGTGCCGGAAATGATAGATAACTTCTTTCGATCGCAGTAAGATGGCTGAACAGATTTTTTTGCTGTTTCATAGAATGAATTTTGGTGCTGATGTCCCAAAATTATTATTCCCAGCATTTGTTTAGGTTATGCGATGTCTACGATGGTCACTGAGCGGCTGATGAGCGGAGTTAAACCATGCGTACCCCTCCGGGGAAGCAAGCTACGCGGAGCGTCTGTCTGCGACACGCTGCGCGAACGTAGAGAAGCGCGGGCTACGCCTACGCATCAGGGTCAATACCTAGCTCACGTAACTTAGCTGCTAATATATCAGCACGCTGGCGTTCTTGTTCAGCACGTTGGCTTTCCTGTTCAGCACGCTGGCTTTCCTGTTCAGCGCGTTGGCGTTCTTGTTCAGCACGTTGACGTTCTTGTTCAGCACGCTGGCGTTCTTGTTGGGCTTGTTCGCTACTCCACAACAGCAAATTTCCTTCTGTATCCCACCAGCGGAGCCAATTCATGGTTTGGCATAATCTCTCACCTTGCCAAATTCCGAGAAATAGCTCTAACTCAGGAATCCAGTAACGTCCATTAGCGTCTGCTTGCTGCAAAGTATATTGTTCATTTTGCAAACACCGTAGTTCTATGCTGGGTTCGTAAGGGTCGTAGGTTACGTATGTTGGAACTTGGAGAATCTTTTCGTAATAATAGAGTTTACCGTAGGGTGGAGTTGAGCGGACTGATAGTTCTCCCCCTTCTGTGTCTGAAAGAAATTCCATCACCACAGCCACAGCAGTGCCTTCTAAATTCGGGGTATAGCTGCGACGAACTACATTTGTTCCCACAGACTGCACCTGAGGAACATAAAACCAGTCTGGTGCTTTAACAACAATTTTTTTGTTGACTGTAGCTACAAGTCCAAAGTTAGAGCCAATCAGCATTTGAGGTTGGATGCGTGCTGTGCTTCCCAAAGCATCGGTAAGCGCAGCAGCGATCGCCGGTTGTTGAATATTTTCCACTGGATCGTCTGGTAAAATGAAGTCGGCTGGAAGTGCTTCCCAAGTAACAATTGGTTCTTTTTGGATGGGGTTAACTTGTAGAACCATAAAATTACTCCTAATATCAATGCACAGTATATTAGTTATTTTTAACAAATCTTCAGCCAGCATCGCTTTTAAGTTAAAAACCCACAAATCTGGAAAGATTTCTCTGACAGGTGTATATACTCGTAGTCAAGCACTTAGCAGGCGTGAGTATGATAGTTGAGTGGTTCACTCTCTGGATAGGTCAAAAAGCGGTTGGATTTCTTGTCAAAACTATTATTAGCGAAGAATTTTTCAAAGATTTAGTTAAAGACTACGCTAAAGATTTTTTCAAACATATCTTTAATAATGCTGTAACTGCGCCCTTCAAGCAAGAACCGCTTCAGAAAGCTGTAGTCATGGCGCTGACAGAATTTTTGCAAGCGATGCAGCAACAGTTAAAGGTTCGTTGCAAACTTTCTGAAGCTGAAATTCAAAATTATGCTGAAGATATCAATATATTTATCCGTGATAAATCGGTTAAAGAAATTCTTGGTCAGGCTTTTGATATTAAATGTGATTCTCTAGATTTTAAAACACTAGCAGATAGTTGGAAAAGACTTCAACTAGAACCTCTACCGCCTAAATTTAACTGGCAAACAATTATAGAGCAGTATCTGATACAAGTTCAAGATATTCTTTCGGATTCAGAAGAGTTACGCTATATCTTGGAACTTCAAAAATTATCTAGTATTGACAAGACTTTAAAAGAAAACGCTGATATTCCCAAGGATTTTAATTTACCACAATATTTAGAAACTATTCGGGAACGCTACGGCAATCTGAAGTTAGATAGTTTAGAAACTACATCCCGCGAACATCCGGTAAACTTATGGCAAATGTTTATCCCGCAAAATGTGCGGCAAGTTTATCAGGTTTTACCAGAACTGCCTAAAGAATATCTTCGCAGGTTACAAGAAAGTAACCAATTAGATGCGGAATTTGAAATAGAAAAATTTCAAGAAGAAACAGAACGTTATCAACGTACTTATTTTGAACAGCCAATCCGTTCAGTATTAGATGTTGTCCAAGATAAGCAACGCAAAAATTATCTAGTTATTTTAGGCGATCCTGGTTCCGGTAAGTCTACATTGTTGCAATATCTAGCATTGGATTGGGTCGAAAAAAGTCTCGAACAGAATGATTTTAATTTGCCAATTCCTTTGCTGATTGAATTACGCAATTATATGCGCGATCGCGATGCGGGTAGTTGTAATAATTTTCTTCAATTTTACCATAATAGTCCCAATTGTTTTTATCACCTCAATCAGCATAAATTGCATGAGCAGCTAAAGGCTGGTAACGCTTTAGTTATGTTTGATGGCTTGGATGAAATCTTTGAATCTGCCAAGCGAGAGGAAGTAATTACCTGTATTCATCGCTTCACTAATGAATATCCCGATGTGCAGGTAATTGTCACTTCTCGGATTATCGGCTATAAGCAGCAACAGTTGCGAGATGCAGAGTTTCGCCACTTCATGTTGCAAGATTTAGAACCAGCACAGATTCAAGATTTTATTCAACGTTGGCATGATAAAACTTTTACTCAAGCCGAAGAAAGAGATAAAAATATCAAACGTGAGCGTCTACAAAGAGTAATTAATGAATCAAAAGCAATTGCCGAACTAGCACAAAATCCTCTGCTGTTAACGATGATGGCAATTCTCAATCTCAAGCGAGAATTACCCAGAGATAGAAGTGAACTGTATAAAGATGCTTCAGAGGTTCTGTTGCATAATTGGGACGAGGGACGCAATTTAAAGCCCGATGAACGTCTGGACATTATTGATTATAAAGATAAACAGGCAATGTTGCGTCAAGTTGCTTATCAAATGCAAACCAGTGAAAAAGGTTTAGCTGGCAACATTATCTATGCAGATGATTTAGAAACAATCTTCACTAAATATCTGCAAAGCATACCAGTGAGTGATGCCAGAGATAAAGCCAGACGGTTGATGAAACAACTGCGCGATCGCAATTTTATTTTATGTTTTTTGGGTGCAGATTACTATGCCTTTGTGCATCGGACTTTTTTAGAATATTTCTGTGCTTGGGAGTTTGTCTGGCAGTTTGAGAAGGAACGCAGTATTACAAATGAGTATCTCAAAACTGAAGTTTTTGGCAAACACTGGCAAGATGAAACTTGGCATGAAGTATTGCTGCTAATTGCGGGAATGATTGAGGCGAAATTTGTTGGTGAAATTCTGGAATACTTAATGGCGCAAGATGGGGAAGAGGAAAAATTTATCAACCTGTTTTTAGCGGCTAAATGTCTTGCAGAACTGAGAAATCGCTCGGTAATTGTGTCAACGGCTAATAAATTGCTTGACAAGCTAAAAGAATTAACTAAATATGACCTTTGGTACTATTACTCCTTCGATGATCGCGAAGAAACTAAGCTAGTTCAGGAAATTTGCACTCAAGCAGTTGCAACAATCGCCACAATTTGGAAAGATAACAGCAATACTTTACACTGGCTCAAAGACTGCGCCACTGCTGATAATGAATCGTATGTGCGACGTGCAGCCATCCAAGCATTAGCCAGCAATTTCCAAGATGACCCGAACACCCGCTCGTTTCTCAAAGACCGCGCCACTGCTGATAATGAATCGTATGTGCGAGGTGCAGCCATCGAAGCATTAGCCAGCAATTTCCAAGATGACCCGGACACCCGCTCGATTCTCAAAGACCGCGCCACTGCTGATAATGAATCGTATGTGCGAGGTGCAGCCATCGAAGCATTAGCCAGTAATTTCCAAGATGACCCGGACACCCGCTCGATTCTCAAAGACTGCGCCACTGCTGATAATCAATGGGCTGTGCGAGGTGCAGCCATCGAAGCATTAGCCAGTAATTTCCAAGATGACCCGGACACCCGCTCGATTCTCAAAGACCGCGCCACTGCTGATAATCAATGGGCTGTGCGAGGTGCAGCCATCGAAGCATTAGCCAGTAATTTCCAAGATGACCTGGACACCCGCTCGATTCTCAAAGACCGCGCCACTGCTGATAATGATGAAGATGTGCGACGTGCAGCCATCCAAGCATTAGCCAAATACTTCAGAAATCAGCCTGAGTTGTTTGAAATTTACTACAACTGGGCTGTCAATGACTCCTTTGAGCGTAAGTATAACTATAAAACCAACCCTCGCCGCATTGCACTGGAGATAATTATCAAGCAATTTCCTCAGCATCCACAGACTTTACCACTGTTGCGTGACAAGGCAGAGAATGACGCAGATGAGCAAGTGCGAAACTTTGCTCAACAGAAGTTGGCAGAATTAGAGAAGTAAAAGAGTTTCAAAAATATGAACAACACAGAAGTTTGTCAACAAATCAACCAATATCTAGATGGGTTGTCTTCAGAACGCCTAGAACTGGTTGCTGACTTTAGCAGATAAAGAAAGTGAAGACGCTACCCAAGAGTTACTTGATAATTCGTAATTCGTAATTCGTAATTCGTAATTATGTTTCAGAAGAATGAAATATACAATAATTATTCAGTGGTCTGATGAAGATGAGTGTTTTTTTGTGAGTCTTCCTGAATGGGGAGAGTTTTGTCATACTCACGGAGATACTTACGAAGAAGCTTTCAAAAATGCTCAAGAAGTTTTAGAAATGCTGATTGAATCATCTTTAGCAGACGGTCAACTTTTACCAGAGCCAAAAACACTAGAAAAGTCTTTAAAATAATTCGTAATTTGTCAAATTAGAGAAGCATACGGCGATGCCTTCACGATAGGCATCGCGGATTTTAGATTTAATCTAATCTAAAATCCCAAATCGAGTTACCGATTCACCGCCGCTGCTTCTCTTGCTGCTGCTGCTTGGTCTGGGTGGATACCCAAGCGGGTGAGATTAATGCGACCTTTGTTATCAATTTCGCGCACTTTGATAATCACTTCATCGCCTACCGCTACTTCATCCTCAACTTTGCCAACGCGGTAGTCAGCTAGTTGTGAGATGTGAATCATGCCTTCTTTTCCAGGCAAAAATTCCACAAATGCACCTATCGGTATAATCCGAGTAATGCGTCCTGCATAGACATCCCCTTCGTGCAACTTGCGGGTCATGCCTTGGATGATATTTCTGGCTCTCTTCGCCTTGTTCTCATCCACAGCGGAAATTGTCACGGTGCCATCATCTTCGATGTCAATTTTTGCACCAGTTTCCTCTGTAATGCCCTTAATAGTCTTGCCTCCAGGCCCGATGACCAAACCAATCATGTCTGAATCAATCTTGATTGTTAACAGACGTGGAGCATAAGGTGAGGTTTCAGTCCGTGGTGTGTCAATGCAGGCGAGCATTTTCTCCAGAATGTGCAACCGAGCTGCTTTCGCTTGGTGGACGGCTTGGGCAATAACCTCCAACGACAAACCGGAGATTTTCATGTCCATTTGCAAGGCGGTAATCCCGGTATCCGTGCCGGCAACTTTGAAGTCCATGTCGCCCAAAAAGTCTTCAATGCCTTGGATGTCGGTCAGGACTCGTACTTCGTCCCCTTCCTTAATCAGACCCATTGCTGCGCCACTGACGGGTTTGATAATTGGTACACCAGCATCCATCAGGGCGAGGGTGGAACCGCAGACTGAACCCATTGAGGTGGAACCGTTGGAGGAAAGTACTTCCGATACGATGCGAATCACGTAGGGAAATTGTTCTTTTGACGGTAACACAGGTATTATCGCTCGTTCTGCCAATGCTCCGTGACCAATTTCGCGCCTTCCTGGGGCTCGCATTGGCTTGGTTTCACCGACTGAGAAGGGGGGGAAGTTGTAATGATGCAGGTAACGCTTGTGCTGATCTAGCTGCATGTCATCGTTGAGGTTTTGAGCATCCCCAGGTGTACCCAGAGTACAAGTGGATAATACCTGAGTTAGTTCTCGGTTAAATAAACCGCTACCGTGGACTCGCTTTGGTAAGACATCAACTAAACAAGAAACCGGACGCACTTGATCGAGTTTACGACCATCAACGCGGACGTTATCTTCGATGATTTGTCGCCGCATGAAGTGTTTGGTAATATCTTTAAAAGTGTTACCAAGTGCCTTCTTATTTGCAGTTGCAGCAACTCGAATGGGGTCTTCTTCTGACAGTTCAGTAATCGTCGCGGCAATTTCATCCTTAACGACATCTAAAGCTGCATCGCGTTCGGGTTTGGTCAAACTAAATTGAGACAGGATTTTCTTAATCTGACCGTTGGCGCGATCGCGGATATAATTTTCTAGGGTTTGGTCTACTTCTGGTGGTGCTTCTTGCACTATTACTAGACCCAGTTCGGCGATTAAATCTTGCTGCGCTTTGATTAAGTCCCGCACTGCTTCATAACCAAAGTCAATCGCCTCAAGAATATCTCGCTCTGGCAACTGATTGGCTCCCGCTTCTACCATGATCACGCCATGTGGTGAACCTGCAACTACCAGATCCAAATCTCCAGCTTCAGTTTCTGCATAAGTGGGGTTAATAATGAAATCATCTCCCACTAAACCAACCCGCACTGCTGCCATTGGCCCATTAAAAGGAATCTGGGCAATCAGGGTAGCAATGGAAGCGCCTGTAACTGCTAACACATCGGGTGGAACTAACTCGTCCATCGACAGCGTTAAGGCAATAATTTGCAGGTCATCCCGTAACCATGACGGGAACAAAGGACGCATGGGACGGTCTATAAGACGGCTGGTGAGAATTGTTTTTTCTGGTGGACGACCTTCGCGCCGCATGATCCCGCCGGGAATCCTACCAGCGGCATATAGCCTTTCTTCATAATCTACAGTAAGGGGAAGAAAATCTATGCCTTCTCTGGCTTGCGATCGCGTAGCCGTTACTAAAACGGATGTGTCCCCTGATTCTATCAAAACCGATCCACCTGCCTGGGGAGCTAGTAGGCCTACTTTCAGTCGAATATCCCTTCCATCGAAGGATATTGACTTATCAACTTCTGCCATTCAGTTTTTTTTCCTTCTCTTTCGCTATTCTCTTTCTGTGGCAATCCTAACATTTATGCCCTATGGCTGACTTCTACTACATACAAAGATAGACAAGTCGTTTAACGCAAAGTGTGATAAAAGATTAGCGCGTCTACTACCTGCCCATTCTCTAGCTTCGCCGCGCCCGGAATTCGCCCAATAATCTCAAATCCTAACGACTGCCAAAGTGTAATTGAAGGTATATTAGTCTCAAAGACCAAATTAAACATTACTGCTTCGTAGCCCAGGTTTGCTGCTATCGAAAGCATAGCCTCTCCCATGAACCGTCCTAAACCTTGACCGCGTAACTCAGGTTGTACAATAAAACCAGCGTTGCAAATATGGCTACACCGACCAGGAAAGTTTGGCTTTAAATAAAACGCCCCTAATATTTCTTTTGGCTTATGTGTAGGATCTACAACAGATGTCCTGACAACAAAGGCATCCTTGCTTAACCAGTAAGCTGAAAATTCTGTAGGAGAGAGAGGTTGCTTTTGGGGATAGGTTTTACCTTCAAAAATTACAACATTGAGTAACGATCTGACAACCTCGTGTTCTTGAGGATGCATATAATCCAGTTCCACTAACATCCTATTTTTTAAGACTTTAATTAGGGGAAAATTCATTATTAACAATGTTTATGTGGAATAATTACTTAAATTTTATTATATGAGAAAGTTTGCGAATAAATCTTATTGAAAAAATGTGAAAAGCAGAATATTTGCGATTTTAATTCTAGAATTTTGGGAAAATCTGAGTAGTTAGAAAATGGCTATTTTACACTGTAATTGGTTACTAAAAAATCAAAATGGTTGTTTATTTATTTGGGGGGAAACTTGGCGATCGCCACGAGTGAATTTCGAGTCTAATGGATCTGGAGATATACCAGTACATCCATTGGCAATGACATCAGTTGAGTTGAGTGAGTGGTTGCGATCGCAGAACATGGCAATTACCAACTTCATCCAAAAACCTCAAGTTGCGATCGCAACTACTGGGCGATCGCGCAAAGCCGCCAGTGCCACTGAGATCAGTTTACCAACGCACTCTCAAATCATTGCTCTACCAACTTATATCCCAGAAGATACTAACAAAGGAACAACAGCGATTTTCCCTGTACATTCTGCCAGCTTGGGCGAAAATACAGACTCCCCGCAATATTTGCAACCGTGGCGAGTTGAAGGTTTTTGTCTTAATGCCAACGAAGCAGTAAAATTTCTCGCCGCGATTCCCCTAAATGCTGCTAAAGGGGAAGATGCTTTTTTGGGTGGAGATTTACGCTTTTGGTCGCAGGTTGCCCGATGGAGTTTAGATTTAATCTCAAGGTGTAAATTTTTACCAACAATTGGCCGAGAATCAGATGGTGCATTTGCTGCCAAATGGCGAGTACTTCTAGACAGTGCTGTAGATGGAACCCGCCTAGAAAAATTTTCTGCGAACATACCGTTGGTTTGTCGTACTTATCAAGAGGAAGTGGGGACTGGGGAGGATTTTTCCCAATCCCTACTTTATGTAGACTTTCCCACAGAACCTCAAGAATTACTTTTGGGATTTCTCAACAGTACGATAGATGCCCAAGTGCGAGAAATGATGGGTTCTCAACCTCCAATGGAAGCTAAGGCGATGTCTACGACGGGCTCCGCCTACGCATCTTTACCGTCTGGGGTGCGACAGTGGTTGCCAGCCTTAACTAGTGCATCTCATATAGTCAATGCAGATGCAATTGAAGTGGAAAGACTGGAAGCGGCATTGAAGGCTTGGACTATGCCGCTACAATACCAATTAACTCTTAAAAGTCTATTTCGTACCTGTTTTCAACTGCGTTCTCCAGAGTCTGGCGAAACAGATTGGACATTGGCGTATTTTTTGCAAGCGGCTGACGATCCAGAGTTTTTAGTGGATGCGGCAACTATTTGGAACAATCCAGTTGAACGATTGGTTTATGAAAATCGGACAATTGAGCAACCACAAGAAACATTTTTGCGAGGTTTGGGGGTAGCTTCCCGATTATATCCAGCGATCGCACCCAGCTTTGAAACCGAATATCCCCAATCTTCTCGGATCGCTCCCATTCAAGCTTATGAGTTTATCAAAGCTGTAGCTTGGAGGTTAGAAGACAGTGGTTTAGGAGTAATTTTGCCTCCTAGTTTGGCGAACCGTGAAGGATGGGCAAATCGTTTGGGTTTAAAAATTACTGCTGAAACCCCAAAGAAAAAGCAGGGACGTTTAGGATTGCAAAGTCTACTAAATTTCCAATGGCAATTGGCAATTGGTGGACAAACTATTTCCAAAGCTGAGTTTGATAAACTTGTGGCTTTAAATAGTCCGCTAGTAGAAATTAACGGCGAGTGGGTGGAATTGCGCCCCCAGGACATCAAAACAGCCCAAACATTTTTTACCACTCGCAAAGACCAAATGGCGCTTTCGTTGGAAGATGCCTTGCGTTTCAGTACAGGCGATACTCAAGTAATTGAAAAGTTACCAGTGGTTAGCTTTGAGGCATCTGGGGCATTGCAAGAGTTGATTGGGGCGTTAAGTAATAATCAAGCGATCGCACCTTTACCCACACCAGCCGGCTTCAAAGGGCAGTTGCGACCTTATCAAGAACGTGGCGCTGCTTGGTTGTCATTCTTGGAACGTTGGGGTTTGGGCGCATGTCTTGCAGACGACATGGGACTCGGTAAAACTATCCAGTTTATTGCTTTTTTGCTACATCTTCAAGAACAAGATGCACTAGAAAATCCAACCCTGCTAGTTTGCCCAACTTCGGTTTTAGGCAACTGGGAAAGGGAAGTCAATAAATTTGCACCAAGCTTGAAAATTTTGCAATATCACGGTGACAAACGCCCAAAAGGAAAAGCGTTTTTAGAAGCAGTGAAAAATCACGATTTAATCGTTACTAGCTATTCACTGCTTCATCGAGATATCAAGTCATTGCAAAGTGTTTCTTGGCAGATAATTGTTTTAGACGAAGCCCAGAATGTGAAAAACCCAGAGGCGAAGCAGTCAAAAGCAGTGCGGGAATTAGAAGCGACATTTCGCATTGCATTAACGGGGACACCAGTAGAAAATAGGCTGCAAGAACTATGGTCTATTTTGGATTTTCTGAATCCTGGGTATTTAGGGAATAAGCAATTTTTTCAGCGGCGGTTTGCCATGCCAATAGAAAAGTATGGTGATACTGCTTCTTTAACTCAGTTACGTTCATTAGTGCAACCATTTATACTGCGGCGATTGAAAAGCGATCGCGACATCATTCAAGACTTACCAGATAAGCAAGAAATGACCGTATTTTGCGGTTTGACTGGCGAACAAGCTGCACTTTATCAACAAATTGTAGAACAATCTTTAGTAGAAATTGAATCTGCTGAAGGATTGCAACGTCGGGGGATGATTTTGGCTTTATTAATCAAACTCAAACAAATCTGCAATCACCCAGCCCAATATTTAAAAGAAGCGACATTAGAGCAACATAATTCAGCTAAACTTCTGCGCCTAGAAGAAATGTTAGAAGAAGTTTTAGCAGAAGGCGATCGCGCTTTAATCTTCACACAATTTGCTGAGTGGGGGAAATTACTTAAACCCTATTTAGAAAAACAGCTTGGGCGAGAAATATTCTTTTTATATGGCAGCACCAGTAAAAAACAACGAGAGGAAATGATCGACCGTTTCCAACACGATCCTCAAGGGCCACCGATTATGATTCTTTCTCTAAAAGCTGGTGGAGTAGGACTGAATTTAACACGAGCCAATCATGTATTCCACTTTGATAGATGGTGGAACCCAGCCGTGGAAAATCAAGCCACAGATAGAGTATTTCGGATTGGCCAAACCCGGAATGTGCAAGTACATAAATTTGTTTGCACAGGCACTTTAGAAGAAAAAATTCATGACATGATTGAAAGTAAAAAACAACTAGCTGAACAAGTTGTAGGTGCTGGTGAAGAATGGTTGACTGAACTGGATACAGATCAACTTCGTAACTTACTAATACTCGATCGCAATGCAGTAATTGACGATGATGCAGAATAATTTCGCATGCATTAGACTTTTCAAATAAATATTTTTTTAACTCACACAGAGGCGTAAATAAATAGTTAAAAATTGATACTTTTGCAAGGCATCTATTGAATTTTTCTATTTAAAAGCCTCTTAAATTTGTTTTTGATTTAAATCTATGGACGATCGAGAAGCATTGCAGAGAACTCTCAACCGCGCCCATCGCGCCCTCCATATATTAGAAGAACAAAAAGCTGGTTTTGGGATTCGAGTTCCAGTAGATTTGCAAATCGAACTGGAGGAAAAAGAAAAAGAAGTCGCTAGCCTAGAGGCGCGATTGAGTCATCTTAAAAACAGCATCAGTAAAGTAGAGTCAGAAAGCAAGCAAAAGGAAGTTTTTATCTCCTACACTTGGCGAGATAATCACAGCGAAACATTTGTACAAAAACTGGAGAAAGCATTTTACGCAAAAGGCATTACAATCATTCGGGATAAAAATTCAATTGGCTACAAAGGACGATTTCAAGAATTCATGCAGCGATTGAGTCATGGCAAATGCATAATTGTGATAATTAGCGACCAATATTTGAAGTCTGACAATTGTATGTATGAACTAGTTGAAATTGCCAAGACTGGAAAACTTTATAATCGAATTTTTCCCATAATTTTAGCAGATGCCCAAATTTATAAGCCTATTGAAAGAATTAAATATGTTGAGTATTGGGAAAAGCAAATTCAAGATTTAAATGACGCTATGAAAACAGTTAGCGCTGCTCATTTACAGGGATTCCGAGAAGAAATTAACCTATATACTGAAATTCGTAATATGTTTGCTAATCTCATAAACCTGCTGAAGGATATGAATGCTCTGACGGAAGAGATTCATATACAATCAGATTTTGAGGCACTGCTCAAAGCGATCGCAGAAAGTTTAGATGAGTAAGCTAAGAGCGGATGTACGAAGCGTCTGCCAAAAGCGATCGCCCTCAACAATCTAGGATTAGTTGCGCAATCGCAGGGACAATATAATCGTGCTGAGTCCAACTATAAGCAAGCATTGGCAATCGCTAAAAAGCTAGGTTTGAAAGAAGAGGAAGCTTATATTTCTGGCAACTTGGGAAATCTAACCCTTGACTGTGATCGCCCTTCAGAAGCCCGCTCCTGGTACGAGCGTGAGTTAGCCCTAGCCCAGGAAGTGGGACGGCAAGACTTGGTGGCTAGCGCTCAATCTGGTCTGACGCAAGTTCTGGAGAAAGAGGAACGCTACACAGAGGCGCTACCGTTAGCACAGTCTGCCCTGGAAATCCGAGAGCGTCTGCGCGATCAGGGCTTGGATTTTTCGCGCCAATTAGTTGAGCGGTTGCGGCGCAAGGCAGGAATGGAATAATTTATAATTCGTAATTAATTCAAGGTTTTACGTCTCTGTTTAGTCCCAGACTTCCAATCTGTAGGCGTATATTTGCGAAACTGATATACTCCCAACCATAAACGCTATAGTCTGAGGTAACTGTCACAAAATAAGATTAACTCATCCATTGCATAGTTCTAAATTTTAAATTGACTTATGACTAATTACACATTACAAGCAAGTCGAGAATGGTGGTCACAACAATGGCTAGATTTGCTAGATTCCTATCGTTTTAAAAAGCGTTTAGAACGTGCTAGAAACTATGCTCGTCAAGGAAATGTTTTGAGCATCGAATTTAAAGGTGCAAAAGTATTAGCTAGGGTTCAAGGTAGCGAAGTAGAACCCTATAAAGTTTCCCTTTCCCTTGAACCATTTACCGATGAACAGTGGGGTTATGTAATTGAAACCATGTCCCAAAGGGCAATTTTTGCTGCCAAACTACTAGCAGGAGAAATGCCACAAAATATAGAAGAAGTCTTCACGGCTAATGGTCTTTCGATATTTCCATTTACCCTTGGTGATGTTCACAGTAAATGCTCTTGTCCTGATAAAGAAAATCCTTGTAAACACATTGGTGCGATATACTATCAGTTAGGCGATCGCTTCAGTGAAGACCCCTTTGTACTATTTCAATTACGCGGACGTTCCAAAGAGCAAATTATCAGCGATTTGCGTAAATTACGTAGTGCCAAAATTGAACCCAATACTACAGAAACGCCTGATGTTCAACAGTCAATTACTAATAACAAATACTCAGTAAAAATTGACTCTTTCTGGCAATACAATGAGCCACTAGAGTCATCCTTGGTAGTGATTGTACCGTCTAGCAGCGAGACGATATTAGATGTATTGGGAGCGATTCCCCTAGCAAAGGAAGAGGAAAACACAGTAAATTCAACTTCGAGTGATGTGGTAATGAAATATTTGAATACCGTTTACAGAGATGTAAGCCAGAAGGCTGTTTTAGCAGCGATGAATGTAGGAGCAAGTTGATACTAATTCGTAATTCGTAATTCGTAATTCGTAATTATGAATTAAATTGGTTGGAATCTTCTTGGCTTA
Organism: Nostoc sp. LEGE 12454; assembly: GCF_056620565.1. NCBI lineage: Bacteria > Bacillati > Cyanobacteriota > Cyanophyceae > Nostocales > Nostocaceae > Nostoc > Nostoc sp. LEGE 12454. The sequence continues at coordinate 45,591 of NZ_JBWQXL010000016.1, read as the reverse complement.
AAACTCTATCCTTTTATGGGTAGGTATTTACCAATTATGTATTCTGATTTATTGTCCAAACTCAAGCCTAGCCTGTTCTACCAAATCAGCAGTCACAACATCTTGGCCTGCTTCACGAGCCAGCTGTTCAATTCTGGCTTTAGCTTGAGAGCGGACAAAAAAGGGAATATTTTGTAACTTTTCCTTAGCTTCAGATGTCCATCGCAAAGCATCAATAAAATTGGAATCATTCATAGATTAGTTACCTTGGCAAGTCGCTCACTTTAATTAATAGATTACTAATTTTCCTATAAAAAAAGCCCTTGCTTTTATGCAAGAGCTTTTAAATTAATAGTCAGTGATGAAATAAACTTTACAACCTAATCTAGGTCGTCCATGAACATCACTGGCTCAGTATCACGGTTAATTCCTTTCTCAAAACCACCAGCAGCAGCCCGTGCGCGACCAGCGTGCCACAAGTGACCAACTAGGAAGAAGAATCCTAGTACGAAGTGAGAAGTCGCCAACCAAGCGCGAGGAGATACGTAGTTGAAGGAGTTAATTTCGGTAGCCACACCACCTACGGAGTTCAAAGAACCCAGAGGAGCGTGGGTCATGTATTCAGCAGCGCGACGAGCTTGCCAAGGCTGAATATCATTCTTGATTTTTTCCAAGTCAAGACCATTGGGACCACGTAGAGGCTCCAACCAAGGGCCGCGGAAATCCCAGAAGCGCATGGTTTCACCACCAAAGATGATTTCACCAGTTGGAGAGCGCATCAGATATTTACCCAGACCAGTAGGACCTTGGGCAGAACCGACGTTAGCACCCAAACGTTGGTCACGAATCAAGAAGGTCAAAGCCTGAGCTTGAGAAGCTTCTGGACCAGTAGGACCAAAGAATTCGCTTGGATAAACGGTGTTGTTAAACCAAACAAAGATTGAGGCAATGAAGCCCATCAGAGAAAGAGCGCCCAAGCTGTAGGAGAGATAAGCCTCACCAGACCAGATGGATGCACGACGTGACCAAGCAAAAGGCTTGGTAAGAATATGGAAAATACCGCCAGCAATTAAGATAAAGGCAACCCAGATGTGACCACCGACCACATCTTCCAAGTTATCGACGCTGATAATCCAGCCTTCGCCGCCAAAGGGAGACTTGATTACATAACCGAAGATAACTGCTGGGTTCAATGTCGGATTGGTAATAATCCGAACATCACCACCACCTGGTGCCCAAGTGTCATACAACCCACCAAAGAACATTGCTTTTAACACTAAAAGCAATGCACCGAATCCCAAAATAATCAGATGGAATCCGATGATGTTGGTCATCTTGTTCTTGTCTTTCCAGTCGTAACCAAAGAAAGAAGAATATTCTTCTAAGGTTTCTGGACCACGAACCGCATGATAGATACCGCCAAAGCCAAGGACGGCTGAGGAAATTAGGTGGAGTACACCGACAACAAAGTAGGGGAAGGTATCGATGACTTCACCACCAGCACCAACACCCCAACCCTGAGTGGCGAGGTGAGGTAACAGGATCAAGCCCTGTTCGTACATGGGCTTTTCAGGAATGAAGTGAGCGACTTCAAACAAAGTCATCGCTCCAGCCCAGAATACAATCAAACCAGAGTGGGCAACGTGAGCACCCAGTAGTTTGCCAGATAGGTTGATTAAACGTGCGTTACCAGACCACCAGGCAAACCCGGTGGATTCTTGGTCGCGTCCAGCGCCGCCTAAGATATTTGGTCTATTAGAGAGCGTTACCACGTGGTAATACCTCCTCAGGGAATACAAATTGTTCGTGGGGTTGATCTTGAGGAGCCATCCAAGCGCGGATACCCTCGTTCAGCAAAATGTTTTTGGTATAGAAGGTTTCAAACTCAGGGTCTTCCGCCGCCCGCAATTCTTGGGAGACGAAATCATAAGCCCGCAGGTTGAGTGCTAAACCGACGATGCCGACGGCACTCATCCACAAGCCTGTGACTGGCACGAACAACATAAAGAAGTGCAACCAGCGCTTGTTAGAGAAAGCAATCCCGAAAATCTGTGACCAGAAACGGTTTGCTGTCACCATTGAGTAGGTTTCTTCCGACTGGGTTGGATTGAAGGCGCGGAAGGTGTTAGCACCATCACCATCTTCAAACAAGGTGTTTTCGACTGTGGCACCGTGAATAGCGCACAATAAAGCACCACCCAATACACCCGCAACACCCATCATGTGGAAGGGGTTGAGTGTCCAGTTGTGGAACCCTTGCAGGAATAGCAGGAATCGGAAAATTGCTGCGACGCCAAAGCTGGGTGCAAAGAACCAGCTTGATTGTCCCAAGGGGTACATCAGAAATACGCTGACGAATACTGCAATGGGAGCGGAGAAGGCGAGAGCGTTGTAAGGGCGAATACCTACTAGACGGGCAATTTCAAATTGGCGCAACATGAAGCCAATTAAACCGAAGGCTCCGTGTAGGGCAACGAATGGCCACAAACCACCCAGTTGGAACCAACGGGTGAGGTCGCCTTGGGCTTCTGGTCCCCACAACAGCAATAGGGAATGTCCCATGCTGTCGGCGGGGGTGGATACTGCCACTGTCAGGAAGTTACACCCTTCTAAGTAGGAGGAGGCTAATCCGTGGGTGTACCAAGAGGTTACGAAGGTGGTGCCGGTCAGCCAACCGCCTAGTGCTAGGAAGGCGCAGGGGAATAGTAATATCCCTGACCAACCTACGAATACGAAGCGATCGCGCTTGAGCCAGTCGTCTAGAACGTCAAACCACCCTCTACTGGGGGCGCGTCCAACTGCGATGGTCATCGGACTTAAATCCTCTTTTTTTACTAAAATTGCAACGTTATCTAAGGCATTACGGAAAGCCAATGTAACCGACTGCCGTGAGGAATTAACGTTTTTTTGACAATCTCAACTGCTTTTAAGTAACTGAGATTCTGAGAGCTTACTGACTTATTAAGTCATTATTTCTCAGGGTTATGACATTACACGTACCATCGGCTAGTAATCTAGCTTCTGGTAACTTAATGATTCTTAACTTATCACACTACTCAGGGTTTTTGCCTGATACACAGAAGCAAATTAGGCATGAAACACGAACCTTATAAATAATATGAATATCAGAAATTTTACAATTTGACACAACTTTTCTCAGAAATCTGAAAAAATTTAATATAGATAGACGTAGGTAGGTAACTCATTTCAAGAGGTCAAAAAGAGGCAGGGAGAGGGTAGCAGGGAATAAGGGGGGCTGAAGGACACAGAGAAAGAATTTTTATCAGCCATGAGTAAAAAAATAGTACAACCTTCCCTAAAGAATTATATCGGTAGCAGGAACATAGAAGGGCGCAGTTGAGTTTTTGTCAACGATGTTTGGTAAAATGTCGATAATGACTTTGCCGCCACGTCGTTGATACACCTCTGGAAAATCTATGTGAAACGTTAGACAAGGAGAAGGGAAGTTGGCATATCTTGACTAATACAAATAGCCTAAGTGGTTTGTCCCGTAGTACAAGTAAGCCAAGTACAAGTAAGCCAGCATTATCCGGGACAGTAAAATTTGTAGGGTACAAAGTGAAAAATTTATAGTCTGCGGCAGGGTTCCCGTGGACTTCAAACATAGCTCTCCGTGCCTCCTAAGCAATAGCCGGATTGGCAGAGGAACCCACCACTCTATGCAAAAGCATTTAGTGTGCGAGTATGTGACAGCGAGTATCTCACGGGCAATGGTAGTTCAATGACGACATCAACAACGATTAACAAAGGCGATCGCCTCCTGCACCAAAATGTTCTCGGTTCTCGTCGGTTCAGTAACTACTGGTGGGCAACTATCGTTACCTTGGGAGCAAGCGGCTTTTTATTATCTGGAATATCCAGTTATTTAAAAGTTAATTTACTCATAGTTTCCGATCCCACTCAACTGGTATTTGTCCCCCAAGGATTAGTGATGGGGTTATATGGTACTGCTGGCTTGCTATTAGCTACATACCTGTGGTTAGTGATTTTATTGGATGTTGGAGGCGGTTACAACGAATTCGATCGGGAAACTGGCGCAATCAAAATCTTCCGCTGGGGGTTTCCTGGTAAAAACCGCCGAATTCAGATTGATAGCCGCATAGAAGATGTCCAATCTGTACTAATAGACGTAAAAGAAGGTCTTAACCCCCGTCGCGCTCTCTATCTACGCATTAAGGGACGGCGAGATATACCATTAACACGGGTTGGACAACCGTTATCTTTAACAGAGTTGGAAACAGAAGGCGCAAAGTTAGCCCGCTTTTTGGAAGTGTCGTTAGAAGGACTTTAAGAAATTAGGGTAGAGAATAGAGGTTATAAGGTACAGATTATTCCCTGTTACCTGTCACCTCTCCCCTAATCCCAATGCTTCTCAAAACGATAAGATACTTTGGTTAAATCGGTAACAGGCAATGCGGTTAAAAATTTCTCAATTTTTGCTTTCTCTTGCGATCGTCAGTGCTTTGATGTTGGGAGGATGTTCAACACAGCAAGTCGCTTCTAATAGCTCTTCTCCAAACTCGACTGCTACCTCGGCCACAAGCGAGGCAAGCACCAAGACAACTACTGAAGCAAGTTCTGTATCTCAAACTACTAGTGAGAGTATTCCTGGAATAACAGATTTACCAAGACTAGAAGGCAAGGCTACTGTGGTAATCACGGTTAAAGGTTCGCCGATTACTATCGAAGTAGACGGCACTGATGCCCCCATTACAGCTGGCAACTTCGTAGATTTAGTGCAAAAGGGTGTGTACGATGGTTTAGCTTTCCATCGAGTTGTGCGCGATCCCCAACCGTTTGTAGTTCAAGGGGGCGATCCTCAAAGCAAAGACCCGAAAGTTCCAGCAGATAGGCTGGGAACAGGTAGCTATATTGACCCAAAAACGGGAAATGCTCGTTATATACCTTTAGAAGTTAAGCCCAAAGGTTCAGATACTCCGATTTACAATAAACCATTTGATGCTACTGCTCAACCCGTCGTATTGCCCCATAAACAGGGTGCAGTAGCGATGGCGCGATCGCAATCACCAGATTCGGCTTCTGCCCAGTTTTACTTTGCTTTAGCGGATCTAGCATTTTTGGATGGTAACTACGCCGTGTTTGGCAATGTCACTCAAGGCTTTGATGTAGTAAACAAAATTCAGCAAGGCGATCGCATTGACTCCGCTAAAGTCACTCAAGGTGCTGAAAATCTGAAAGCACCTGGACAGTAGGAGCAGGGGAGCAGGGGAGCAGGGGAGCAGGGGAGCAGGGGAGCAGGGGAGCAGGAGGCGGGCGAGGGAGATAGTAAAAAAACTCTTAACTCTTAACTCCTAACTCTTAACTCCTCACTTTTAACTCCTAACTCCTAAATTGGTCAAAATTGTTGTTACTGGTATTGGTCTAGTTTCCGCTTTGGGTGGAAGCTTAGAGGATAGCTGGCGAAATTTAATCGCAGGTAAATCTGGAATTGGGTTACATCAACCATTTCCAGAAATTACACCACTTCCTCTAGGTTTGATTAGTCAACAACCATCCGAGTTGACAATGTTAACTCGGATGGTTGTTGATTCTGCTTTACAAGATTCTGGGTTAGTTGCACCTTTAGCTGATTGTGCTGTAGTCATTGGATCGAGTCGCTCTTATCAAGCTTCTTGGGAGAAGTTGGCGCGGCAAATATATAGTGACGCGGAAAATTTTCCCGTATCCTCTTTTGGAAATTGGCTAGATATATTACCTCATATCAATGCGATCGCAGCTGCAAGACAAATCGGTGCATCAGGGATAGTTTTGGCACCAATGACAGCTTGTGCTACTGGAATTTGGTCTATTGCCCAAGCAGCTATGCTTATCCAAAATGGGCAATGTCAACAAGCGATCGCAGGTGCAGTGGAAGCACCAATTACACCTTTAACTTTAGCTGGATTTCAGCAGATGGGTGCTTTGGCGAAAACTGGGGCTTATCCCTTTGATTTGCATCGAGAAGGCTTAGTGTTGGGTGAAGGCGCGGCTGTGTTTGTCTTAGAATCAGCAGAGTTTGCAAAGCAGCGTCAAGCAAAAGTGTATGGTGAAATTCTCGGTTTTGGCTTAACTAACGACGCATATCATAGTAATTCACCAGAACCCGAAGGGAAAAGTGCGATCGCTGCTATCAAACAATGTCTAGAACGTAGTTGTCTATTACCAACCGATATCGATTACATTCATGCTCATGGCACAGCTACCCAGCTAAATGACCAGATGGAGAGTAGGGTAATCCAGCGTTTGTTTCCTCAAGGCGTGGCAGTTAGTTCCACCAAGGGAAGCACAGGTCATACACTAGGGGCATCTGGAGCTTTAGGTGTAGCTTTTTCTCTCATGGCGCTAAAGCATCAAATATTACCGCCTTGTTTAGGATTGCAGCAGCCAGAATTTGATTTAGATATCGTGACATCTGCACGTCTAAGTAAAGTTCGGCAGGTATTATGTTTGAGTTTTGGTTTTGGGGGACAGAATGCCGCGATCGCGTTAGCAAGGTAAAAACTTGTGGATTTAACTATCTGACCAACATAATATATTAATTTTTATTAAGACCCACACAGCTGCGTGCCTTTAGAAAAGGTGATTTTTGAGTATTTTTCATGTATCAGAATATAAAATATAAAACTGTAACAAAAACTACAAAATTCCTCCTTTTTCAAAAAAAAAGGATAAGCTTAAGTACAGATGAGATCCGGTTCGCAAAGATACCGTGATTAGGAGAAAATTTATGATTTCAAAATCCTCGTTGCTGTCAGAACCTGCTTCTCCAGCGCATATATGCCCATTTGACCAAGCCTGTAGCTACTTAGAAGCAGCAGCTAAAGAATTAAATTTAAATCAGGGTTTGCTGGAAATTCTCAGCCACCCGCGTAAAGTTGTTACGGTTTCCATTCCCGTGAAGTTAGATGATGGGGAAATACAAGTTCTCGCTGGACACCGGGTACAGCACTCTGATGTCTTAGGCCCCTACAAGGGTGGAATCCGTTACCATCCGGCTGTGACATTGCGGGAAGTATCCGCTTTAGCAATGCTGATGACCTGGAAATGTGCCTTGTTAGGTATTCCTTACGGTGGCGGGAAGGGTGGCATTGCTATAGATCCCAAACGCTACAGTGTTGGCGAATTAGAGCGAATCAGCCGCCGTTATATCAGCGAGTTGATTAAAGATATTGGGCCTTCCGTAGATATTCCTGCGCCAGATATGGGTACTTCTGCCCGTGAAATGGCTTGGATGATGGACACCTACTCTGTAAATGTTGGCCATGCTGTACCAGGAGTTGTAACTGGAAAACCCCTTTCTATTGGTGGTTCTCTGGGACGAGAAATGGCAACTGGACGTGGCACGATGATTATTGTTCGTGAGGCGTTAGCAGATCGAGGTAAATCTTTGGCAGGAGTGCGAGTAGCTATTCAGGGTTTCGGTAACGTCGGCTGTGCCGCAGCGGAATTACTATATGAAGCAGGTGCGAAGATTATCGCCGTTTCAACAGGTGCTGGAGGAATATTCTCTGAAACTGGTCTTGATATTCCCAAGTTAAAAGTCTACGCCGCTGAAAATCGCAAGAGTATTGTAGGTTTCCCGCAATCTGTACCTATTAGTAATGCAGATTTATTAACCTTACCCTGTGATGTCTTGATACCAGCAGCTTTAGAGAACCAAATCACTAAAGAAAATGTCAATCAGGTGCAGGCGCAAATTATCGCAGAAGCAGCTAACGGCCCGGTTACTCTTGAGGCTAACTTGGCATTAGAGGCGCGAGGTGTGACAGTGTTACCAGATATTTTGGCGAATGCTGGCGGTGTAGTAGTCAGTTATTTAGAGTGGGTGCAAGGTCTTTCTTACGTATTTTGGGATGAGGAGCGCGTCAACCGCGAAATGGAGCATTTGATGGTACAAGCGTACCGCAAGGTGATTCATCAGTCAGAGGTACGGCAAATTTCTTTAAGATTAGCAGCTTACACACTGGGGGTAGGTAGAGTAGCTCAGGCGCTGACTGACAGAGGTCTTTATCCTTAATATTTGGGCATAGACAGCAGTTTTTAATTGAATAGATAACATATAAGGGCACAACTATAATATTGTGCCCTTATTATGTTATGAATAGCCAGTGTTTCTGTTAAGCTAGGGTACATTTAATCCTGGATTTTTAAGCACGCTTTGTGCTTACTACAAACTCATCAAAATTAATGAGACACACTGCCTTTGATCTGACAATAATACACTTACTACCTAATAGGAATAGCTGATTAGAGGCTGCTGCCTCCAGTTAGACATTGAGTCAGCAGCCTACACTAATGCATTCCCATTCTGAAACCAATCTTATGACTCCCCAGAAGGTGCAGCAGCGTGGATCAAGTCTGGCTTCTCATCATTAGGAGGACGCTCAATAGTTTGCTCCAATGTGGGATGTTGATGGCGATCGCGGGTTTGGATCTGCACAGGTTGACCAGTTTCAATTGACTGATAAAGTGCTTGAATGATACTAACATCAATCAATCCTTCCGTTCCAGATGGCTCTGGATCTTTATTTTGCAGAATACAATCAGAGAAGTAGGTAAATTCAGCTGCTAGCTGATCGCGATCCTTAAAAGTCCGCTCTTGGGTTTCACCATTAATTGTTAAATAATGCTTGATTTCTCCTTGCCAAGGATATGCAGGTTCTACCCGTAAATCGCCTTGAGTCCCTACAATCTGATAGGTTGAAACACTTGCTCCTCCAAAGCTACAGGTAAATGTTGCCAATCGCTCATTGGGGAAACGTAATATAACACTAGCCATTTCTTCCACTTCGCTAAAGCGTTGTTCTCCGTTATTGGCAGCTACAGCAAATACTTCAATTGGTTCATCTTGAAATAGGTAACGTGCAGCATTAATGCAGTAGATGCCAATATCATAGAGCGTGCCGCCACCTGTAACATCTCGTAAACGAATATTGCCTTCTTCTACTTCCTGGGTAAAAACCGAGTTGAAAATCCGTGGTTCACCAATTTGCTTTGAGCGCAAAATTTCGACTGCTTGTAAATTAGCTTCTTCTAAATGTAAGCGGTAGGCAATCATCAGCTTCACATTATTGTCATTGGCAGCTTTAATCATTGCCTCACACTCTTCTTCTGTTACTGCCATTGGCTTTTCACATAACACATGAATTGCCTGATTAGCAGCCCGCACAGTGTAGTCAGAATGCAAGTGATTAGGTAACGCAATATAAACTGCATCAATCTCGCCGCTTGCCAAACAGTCCTCATACTCTTCGTAGGAGTAAGTATGCTCAATACCATACTTTTTGCTCAGTTCTTCGTTTTTAGTGGGGTCATCTGAAACTAGTGCCACTAATTCTGAGTTTTCGGCGTTGGCAAACGAAGGTAAAGCAGCTTCTTGAGCAAACCAACCTAAACCAACAACGGCATAACGAATTTTATTCTTACCATTTGTAGCAGTCATTTTTCTACTCTTTGATGAAGGAATATTTTGGTAATTTAACTAATGCCCTAATTACGTGTAAAATCTAGAAAACTATTTATGCAAACATTTACAACCAAGTGCATTACTACATTGCTAATGCAGCTTCTACATTTGACACCAACTTAGCTTTAGTTTCTTGAAACTCCTGTCCCAACTCAGTTATTTCCCGATCGCTCATACATTCGCGCACAGCATTAAAAATTTCGCTTTCTTCTTCTTCTACATGATGCTCAAGTGTTTCCTTCAATTCGCTCATTTTTTCTTTAAACTCAGGTTGAGTAGGCTTAAGCGCCTTAATTTCTTCTAAAATAACTGAAACTTCTTCATGTTCTTTTTCAGCTTCTTCAACATATTGTTCAGTTTCTTCGTATTCTCGCAAAGCTGGGTAGAAAACTAATTCTTCAGTTTTTGCATGTAAGATCAATGCTATATATATTTGATTGAATTGCTCAACCAACTTTGCGCCCTTAACTTTTTCTGCTTCTGCAAAAAGGTTCTCAACTTGGCGATGCTCTGCTTCAATTAATGAAAGAATGTCTGTTGATTTAGCTTTAGTTTTAGCCATTTTTACCTCAGTAATAATCGATTTTTTAGACTGATATTTGGAGGTTAATGAATGGGAACTCGTATATTCTCAATGACTTGGGAAATGAAAACCTCATTCTTTGAGTAAGCTTTAATTTAGACTTAAGGAATATTTTCGGTATTGCACCTTGACTGAAATTCATAACCTCAGCATGATGGATGCTGAGTATGTAGCGTTAGCAGGTCAAAGCTACAACCCAAACCTCGAACATCGGCTAAAGATTCCCACGCAGTACAGTACTCGCTTGCTACGAGATCAAGGTGCTGGTTTTACTCTTGTGATTTCGCCATTGCTAGCTTTGATGCGAAACCAAATTACAGCAGCACAACGTATTAGTGTAAAAGCCGAAACAATTAACTCCAGTATTGAGTTAGAGTCAGAGGCCATAGGCAATTTTAGATAGAAGCTCAATTGCGCTAAATTAAAAAAATAGTAGGAGTTCAGCTAGTATATGGTGAAACCAATAATCCAATCAGGAACTCAAACCTTATACGACCAAGATTATTACCTGTGGCTGAGGATAACTATCAATCAACTTCGTGCTGGACAGTTTTCTGATGTTGATGTAGATAATTTGTTAGAAGAATTAGAAACTATGGGTAGAAGAGAGAAGCGAACAATTGAAAGTTTATTAATTAAGCTTCTTCAACATCTACTAAAACTCAAGTGTTGGGATGAAGAGCGAGAACGTAATCTAGGACATTGGAAAGGGGAAATCAGGACTTTTCGTAGAGAGATTAAAAAAGCTTTGAAAGATAGTCCTAGCTTAAAACCTTATATTTTAGAAATATTTGATGAATGTTATCAAAACGCAAGGACAGAAGCAAGCGATCGCTCTCAACTCGCCATTGACATATTTCCTGCTATACCCATTGGCTCTTTAGAACAAATCTTAGATGAAAACTGGTTTCCTGAATATAACCACAATCATCACGGTAAACCCGATTAAAATGAATACGCAACTTGGGTTTCCATAGGAGTATGCAGACGTGCAGCCGGATTTAATAGGCTTGGAAATTAGTAAGGGTGAACTAAGACGTTTGACTGGGTTCGATCCAGAAGACGTTTTTCGACCCTCGATTTTGCGAGATGGTAAAAAACGATTAGGGTTTTTTATCAGTGAAATGCTGGTGACGCTGGCGCTAACGCCAATAATTGTGGGCTTTGTTTATGCGTTTATTATTCTGCCAACTATTGGTTCTTCAGTTCGACTAGGAATTCTTTTACTAATTTTAGTCCCAATGCCGATATTAGTGGGACGATGGCTATGGCGACAATTAACCTGTCCTGAGGGACTGACAATACTTTTAGATGAAGTTGATAAATATCATGACCTGGTTGCTGCTATAGATATTAATGACCAATTAGCAGCATCAGGAAACGTAGAAAGCAGTTTCCATGACCGAGATCAAGTAACCGCCGCCCTACAATTAATTAGAGAAGATTTAGTCCGCGCTCTGAAAACGGAACGAATTTTGCGGGATAATAAAAAATTGCTTGCTAATAACCAAGAGTTATTTGTGAATAATTTAGCCAGTCTGCAAGCTTTACAAGTTAGTAGTCAAGCAGGCGAATATGCTCAACTGCTAAATCAATCATTGCAAATTGCGATCGATGTGCAAGCAGAAATCAGAAAATTGCAAAAAGGCTAAGAGAATGTTTGTAAAAGTGGTTACACGAAAATTTACCTGCCTCCGCAGGTTAGAAAACCTTTGATTTTTGATTAGTTCACGGAGGTGGACTTTACTCATCTAGTAGCGACTTCTAGTCGCCCAATACTTTCCCAGAAAACAATCGCCCCGTTGACTTAAATGAGCAACAAACCCAAAATAATTGTCCTGGATGATGACCCTACAGGTTCTCAAACAGTCCACAGCTGCTTGCTGCTAATGCACTGGGATGTGGAGACTTTACGCCGTGGGTTGCAGGATGATTCGCCGATTTTCTTTGTGCTGACTAATACTAGAGCGCTAACGCCAGAGTCAGCTGCATCTGTCACCAAAGAAGTTTGCCAGAACCTGAAAATCGCTTTGAAGGCTGAAGGAATTGATGATTTTCTGATTGTCAGCCGTTCTGATTCTACTTTGCGGGGACATTATCCCATTGAAACAGATGCGATCGCACAAGAACTCGGCCCCTTTGATGCTCATTTTCTCGTACCAGCATTTTTTGAAGGCGGACGCATCACCCGTGACAGCGTGCATTACTTGATGATTGACGGCGTAACCACCCCAGTCCATGAAACCGAATTTGCCCGTGATTCAGTCTTCAGCTACCATCACAGTTATTTACCCAAGTATGTTGAAGAAAAGACTCAAGGACGAATTAGTGCTGAAGTAGTAGAAAGGTTTCTCCTCGCCGATATTCGCGGTGGTAGTTTGGAACGATTGTTACAACTTCATGGTAATCAGTGCGCTGTCGTCGATGGTGAAACCCAAGGCGATCTCAACCGCTTTGCAGTAGATATATTAGCAGCCGCAAGTCAAGGGAAACGCTTTTTATTTCGCAGTGCAGCAAGTATTTTAACGGCTTTAGCCGCTTTACCACCCCAACCCATTGCTGCCGAAAACATGGCTCAGTATGTGCGCCAAGGCAAACCAGGTGCGGTGATTGTTGGTTCCCATGTGAAAAAGACTACCCAGCAATTAGAGGCGCTGTTGCAACTAGAAGGAACTGTGGGCATCGAAGTGAATGTAGCGCGATTACTTGATGATACAAATCAATCTGCGGCACTACTAACTGAAATCCAAGAAAGTACACGGGCGGCACACGAAGCTGGCAAAACACCAGTGGTTTATACTAGCCGTCAGGAACTAAATTTTAAAGATGCCAAGACACGATTGGAGTTTGGGGAAAAAGTTTCAAGTTTATTAATGGATATTGTGCGCGGTTTACCATCTGATATAGGATTCTTAATCAGCAAGGGTGGCATTACTTCAAACGATGTCTTGAGTAGTGGACTAGCTTTAACTTCAGCCCGTTTACTCGGTCAAATTTTAGCTGGTTGTTCAATGGTGTTAACGTCATCCGATCATCCCCAGTTTCCTGATTTGCCTGTGGTGCTGTTTCCAGGTAATGTCGGCGATGCTGATGCCTTGGGGACAGTTTATCAGAGGTTGACGTTGCCAATTTGAGATTTTAGACTTTCCTGCGGAACGCTACGCATAGCTTGCTTCCCCGGAGGGGTACGGCTACGCTCAGTCGAACGATTTGAGATTAAAGAGTCTTTTGGTTAATGTCGGACTAATATCCCGCTACGCCAACACCCTTGTGAGTGACACAAATCCAAAATCCAAGTTGCGCTGTCAGCGCACCAAAGGTGCGACCCAAAATTGAAAATCTGTTGTCTTTTGGCTAGTACTATATGACTTCTGATTCTGCGATTCCCAATCTAAAGTCAAATTCTGCACTTCCTAATGCAGAATCAAACTCTATCCTTTCTGAGATAGAGGTAAATCCTACTGTTTCTGATGTAGAGTCAGATTCTATCCTCCCGGATGCTGAGTTAAAATCTGTCCTCCTTTATTTAAAATCAAATACTGTTCTTGGAGATGTAGAGTCAAATCCTGTTGACCCAGATGTAGAGTCAAATACTGATGCCGGATCGGATTTTATCCTGACCGACTTAAATCCTGATGAGTTAGCATTACCAGGGCATCGTGTAAATGACAATAGTCAAGTCCAGTTAAAAAGTAAGGAGGGGCGACTGTTATTAATTTTGCCCTCAGAATCTCAAGTATCTGCTTCAGAACTCACTTGGTCTGATATTTGGCAACAAATCAGGCAACGTCTGAGTGCAGGCGATCGCTTCCGGGTATCTAATACACCTGTGCATTTAATGGCACAAGACCGTTTGGTAGATACCAGACAACTCCAAGAACTCGCCGAGGCTTTGAGTGAAGTCCAACTGCGACTGATATCTGTGTCGACTAGTCGGCGGCAAACTGCGATCGCTGCTGTGACATCTGGGTATTCTGTAGAACAATTACAGCCCGTAACTTCCCTGAGTACCGAGCCAACAGCTACAGCGATCCCCCAAGAAGATGCCCTCTATTTAGAAATGACAGTCCGCTCTGGAGTAGAAATTCGTCATCCTGGGACAGTAATTCTCTTGGGAGATTTAAATCCAGGTGGTATTGTAATTGCAGATGGAGATATTATTATCTGGGGTCGTCTGCGTGGAATTGCTCATGCTGGGGCTGGAGGCAATAGTGAGTGTCTGATTATGGCCTTGCAAATGGAACCAACCCAACTGCGGATTGCAGATGCTGTAGCTAGAGCACCAGAAAAACCGCCAATGCAGTTTTCTCCAGAGGTGGCACATATTACGCCCCAAGGAATTCGTATCGCTAGGGCGACTGATTTTTCCAGAAACCAATTCACCAAGAGCAATCAAGAACCATAAATATTTACTTAAAGAATGAAGTATATAAGTAAAGATGAAATAAAACAAATATTCATGCCTCACCCTCATCAGGGAGAACAGATATTTCTTCATACTTGATACGATACTTCATACTTTATACTGCAATTTACTGTTTTATATTTCCTGAACCCTCATTGACCGCATTTCTATCATGACTCGCATTATTGTGATTACCTCCGGTAAAGGAGGAGTGGGTAAAACCACAGTTTCAGCAAATTTGGGTATGGCTTTAGCCAAAATGGGGCGTCAAGTTGCTTTGGTTGATGCGGATTTTGGTTTGAGAAATTTGGATTTGCTCTTAGGGCTGGAAAACCGCATCGTTTATACTGCGGTAGAAGTTTTAGCCAGAGAGTGCCGGTTAGAACAAGCCCTGGTGAAAGATAAGCGCCAACCCAATCTCGTACTCCTGCCGGCAGCCCAAAATCGCTCCAAAGATGCAGTCACACCCGAACAGATGAAGTTATTGGTGAATGCACTAGCACAAAAATATCAGTATGTGATTATTGATAGCCCTGCCGGCATTGAAAATGGGTTTAAAAATGCGATCGGCCCGGCCAAAGAAGCGCTAGTTGTCAGCACACCAGAAATTTCCTCAGTTCGCGATGCGGATCGGGTAGTAGGGTTACTAGAAGCACAAGGTATCAAGCGTGTTCATTTAATAATTAACCGCATCAGACCCGCAATGGTGCAGGCAAA
Organism: Nostoc sp. LEGE 12454; assembly: GCF_056620565.1. Lineage (NCBI taxonomy): Bacteria > Bacillati > Cyanobacteriota > Cyanophyceae > Nostocales > Nostocaceae > Nostoc > Nostoc sp. LEGE 12454. Next base: position 30,420 of record NZ_JBWQXL010000016.1, on the reverse strand, counting down.
TGATATGATGTCAGTGCAAGATGTTCAGGAACTTCTCGCCATTCCCCTGATCGGGGTAATCCCTGACGACGAGCGTGTTATTGTATCTACCAATCGTGGCGAACCCTTAGTGTTAGCAGAAAATCCTTCTTTAGCTGCCACAGCCTTTGAGAACATTGCTCGTAGATTAGAAGGGGAAAGTGTCGAATTTCTGGAGATCGACTCGTCCCAAGACAGCATCTTCGCCCGCCTACGAAGGTTGTTGTGGACAAAGATTGTTTAACTTACCTTTCCAGTCTCCGCGCCAGACCTATTCGTAATGATTGAACTTCTAGAAAAACTTTTTTTTCGCGGCCCTGATAGCAGTCGAACTCAAGTTAAACGTCGCCTGCAATTGGTGATTGCTCACGATCGCGCTGATATAGACCCTCAAACGTTGGAAAAAATGCGCAAAGAAATCCTAGATGTAGTCTGTCGCTATGTTGAAGTTGAGACAGAGGGCTTGGAGTTCTCCTTAGAAAGCAACCAACGAACTACAGCTTTAATCGCCAACTTGCCCATCCGTAGGGTGAAGGGTGCCATACCTGAATGGGAAAGAGGTGATAAGCCTCTCTAGCTTGAATTTTAAGTATTTATATTTATGATTTAGTCAAATTAAATTGTTCGTTTCTAGTGGGTACTTTAGTCTTGGCTTTGATCGCTAAAGTACCCACTAGAAACTGCTTTTTATAGATGGTTTGGCAGATATTATATTGCTGATTGAAAATATGAATTTGTTTCACCAAAACAGTAAAAATTGAAGATATCCAACCTCTGTCACTCTCCGAAAACAGCGATAAAAAAATCCCGTTGTCAGCAGTGACGACAACGGGAGTATGTAGGGTTTTTTATAATCTATCGGTAGGCAACTTGTGGGCCTGCCCAAATTTCTGTCACCTTTTTACCAAAAGTAATCGGCCGATCGTTGTCTGTTGTAGTGATAGTCTTACCATCATTAGCAACTTGCATTAATGGCCAGTTTTCCTCGCCCAATTCCCCTGCACGGAATAATACATGATCCGGTTGGCTTTTACTCCAGCCTAACAATACGGCAATTTTTTCATGTTCTTCCTCACTCACAGGAGCGACTGTGTTAGCGTGATTTTTTTGCCGATCCCAAATCACTGCACTATCTGTAGAATCACCTGTGTTAAAGATACCATCAAACTTGCGTGCTAAGAAGCGATCGCCTTTTTCTGACCAGCTAACTGGAACTAATACCCCAATTTTACCGCTCGGATCGGTTTCTTCTGACGATTCCCCCTTTACAGCCTTTACCTTTAATAAAGGATCGCTAACTGGAGTCGTTGAAGCCATCACCCACAATTTCTTAGTGTGCATATCTTGGACAAACATGACGCTGGTGACACGGCTGTTGTACATTTGGGGTTTGACCTCCAGTTGCACCCGGCTATAAACAGCATATTTACCATCTGGAGAAATCACGGGTACGCTACGATAGTGACGCACTCCAGAACCGCCATTAGCAGCAATAGCTTCTTGAGTTGCTGTAATCCATTTCCAAGGAATCGGATGAGGACTACCGATGGGATCTATTTGTTCTGCTTGGGACTCATTAGCTGTTTCCACAACGGGTATTTCGGCCGTTGTGGTTGATTGAGATTCTCTAATAGCTGGTGCTACTTGAGTTGCTGTCAATGATTCAGTAAAAGACTTTTCTCTAGAGAGATAATTTTCTTGTCCTCTCAAAGACTTGACATTAGCAGCTTTAAGTTTGCGTATTAAATTAAGTTGACTAACAGGAACATCTGTTGATGGTGCGAGTTCAACTGCTGCCAAAGAATCGGGAACAGTTACATCACTTACATCTAAATCGCTGCTTGAGAGATAATTATCTACTTCAGTTGAAGACTCAATTTTATTTGCTGGTAATACTTGCGGTTCCTGAACAGCAGTACTTTGCGTTGGTACAGAGTCAAATTCTTCTGTTATCGATTCGATTTGATCTGTTTTTAATATTTCAGCTATCTCAGGTTCCCCAACTACAGCTATTTCCTTTGATACAGAGTCAGATTCTTCAGTTATCGAAGTTAGTTTATGTACTTCGGATTTTACTGGGATCGAGTGGGCCGATGCTCCTAATAAGGGTGCAATCAGCATCACAACGACAACGTAATTGAGAAATGGTTGGGTGCGGAACCATCCTGACAGCAAAAGGGGTTTAAGCATTTGTAGACTCTCTAGAGGGGGCAATTGCTATGTGAGAAGCAATACATCAACAGCAACGAGCAGGTGGTAGTTATATGTATAACAAGAAACTAAAACTAATGACGAAATAATATCTTCAAAGTTTGCAGAGGTTTACAAAAATTAAGTATCATTGTCTACACCTTTTCTTACTTAGGTACGGAATATTTTTTTGCAAAAATATGCGAGTATAGTAAATATGCTGAGAACTCAGTAATTACTACACGATATATAATGTCCCTATACCCAAACACACCAAAAATAAGTCTTGGTTAAGGAATATTTAGGATATAGTTTGGGGAATGACGCTGGCGAACAAGAGTTAGATAACTCAGCTATCGGGGATCGTACTAGCGATCGCTAGTACACAGCAACTAAGCTAGGTTACACACAAAATATAACAGCGCAAACCCTCATGATAGTAAACGTGAGGCGTTAATTAAAAACCTGGGAAAGCGGACGCATAATACATCATACTCAGAAGATATTGCTATCAGCAACCCAAAGTTATAAATTGCTATCTAAACTACAGAAATAGTTAGAAGACGCAATAGTTTTTCGGAAATTTAACTACATTTAAAGTTAATTTCGGGCAGACGATCGGGAACACAACAAAATTCACTCGGTAGATGCTCTAGCGACTCGCAAAGAAAAACCACTAAGTGATTAGTTTCACTAGAGGCAAATGCGGCTAATACTAGCTTTTACGCTTGTCAACTTAACCCGGCAAGTTAATCAAGCAGCCTTTGGTTTCATGAATACGAAAATATTGTACCACCAAACAGCCAATATTATTTACAGCTAACAACTGTATTTTGCAACTGCCTCCCGAATACAGGAGCCTGTTAGATGCTGGCTTAGTGAATTCTGTTTCAACATGCAACTTAAATGTTGTCAGTTGTGAGGGGCGCACTTACGATGAACTAATGACTCACGACTAAAAACTACTAATTATTAATGAAAATTGTATTTTTTGGTACACCCCAGTTTGCTGTACCTACCTTGGAAAAATTATTGAATCATTCAGAATTTGAGGTGCTGGCGGTTGTCACCCAACCAGATAAACGCCGGGAACGCGGAAATAAACTTACGCCAACACCAGTAAAAGCGATCGCAACTGCTCACAACTTACCAGTATGGCAACCCGAACGGGTGAAAAAAGACACTGAAACTTTAAGCAAACTCAAACAATTAGATGCAGATGTGTTTGTTGTTGTCGCTTATGGACAGATTTTATCGGCAAAAATCTTGAATATGCCAAAGTTGGCTTGCATTAATGTGCATGGCTCGATTTTACCCAAATATCGCGGTGCAGCGCCGATTCAGTGGTGTTTGTATAACGGAGAGAGAGAGACGGGGATCACCACTATGTTGATGGATGTGGGGATGGATACTGGCGCAATGCTCCAAATAGCCACTACACCGATTGGATTACTGGATAATGCCCAAGATTTAGCCGATAGATTAGCAGAGATCGGTGGGGATTTGTTGGTAGAAACTCTGTTGAAGTTGGAACGTAAAGAAATTCAACCAATACCCCAAGATAATTTAGCAGCTACTTATGCGCCTCTAATTCAAAAACAAGATTATGGTTTGGATTGGTCAAAAAGCGCGATCCAATTACACAATCAAATTAGAGGCTTTTACCCTAACTGCACGGCTACTTTTCGTAACAACTTGCTAAAAATCACCGCTTCTGCTCCTTTTGGTTCTGTAAGCGATCGCGATCTCCCACCAGAATTACAAGAATTGATGCATAAATTGCCGGATTTGTCAAATGTATCAGACAGACCAGGAGAAGTAGTTAACATTACCAAAGGAATTGGCGCGATTGTCCAGACTGGGGAAGGATTCTTGTTGTTGCGAGAGGTTCAGTTAGCCGGTAAACGTCCCCAGTCGGGATGGGATTTTGTTAATGGTAGCCGCTTAACTGTGGGAGAAGTTTTTGGTGCAGGAAGTTGAGGGGGAGTTAGTCAATTGAAAGCAGTAGCAATTTTGAATGGTATCCTTATTTTTACGGCAGTTTAGTTGGGTTCAACACAATCTAGCAGTAATAATAATATGCTCTTTCTTAATCGCCCTCGTCTTAGCCTTCAGCAGTTTAGTAGTTTGATTTGTTAAATAACTCACAGATGTATCAAAGTAAACCAATTGATTTTATTGAACGAAACGATTTTAAAGCTTTTCTAGCTTTAGTGAGAGACTGGATTGCAATTTTTCTGATTGCGGCTTTTAGCATTTGGATAAATAATATATTTGTCTATTTAATTTCCGTATGGACAATCGGCATTTTTCAATTTGCTATGGGAGAAGGATTAGTACATGAAGCAACACACAATAATTTATTTGAGAGAAAGATGTGGAATGAAAAGTTAGAGTTTCTCTATGCTTTTCCTGTCTTGAGAACAGTATCTGCTTATCGTAAGCACCACTTTCCCCATCATACTTATTTTGGGAGCGATAAAGATTACATACCTGAATATTATGAAATGTTGGGCTTATACAAACCGAATAAAAATTTGTTATTTGTCTTATTTATTAAACCAATAATGGGATTTGCTGCCTATCTATTCTTAGAAGACGCCTACCTTCACATGAAAGAATTGGACTGGCGTCCGTTCAAAAGCGGCTTTAAGATATTTCTATTTTGGTTCGTTGTTGTTCTCAGCTTCTTTTTATCAGGACATCTACAAATCTTACTGTTGTACTGGTTTGTCCCCCTAGTATGGTGTTATTCTTGTTATTCATGTTGGTCTGAGGTACACGAACACTTTAATACTGTATCCGGTACGAGATCAAACCTTAACTCGATAATTAATCTTTTAACTCATAATACTGGGTATCACTATCTTCACCATCTTTACCCGACTATTCCTTGGTACAAACTCCCAGAGTCACATCAGGTTTTGTGCCCAGAAAGTTCAGACATTTCATACGGCTTATTCAATGTCTATAAGCAATTATCACGCAGTTAAGTAAATGCCTAAGTCAGCAAGCCAACCCTCTGGCTCGGCTACAAAATGGTGTTTGAATCTTTTGTATTCACCTTATAAATTTGGAGCTAGAAAGGGTTTAGAGTTAAGATACGTAGTTTTTCACTTTCCTCCTTGCACGATAGTTCGCAGTGTAGGTAAAAAAGAGAGAGAGTGAAAAACTACCTTTTAACTCCTAACTTGTAACTTCTAACTTTTCATAAAAGCGGCAAGATTCACAAGGGCCATCTGGGTTAACTGCACAGCGAATGAGTTCTGAATGAGCATTGTAACAGCAGGTGGCATCACCGATTACCCAACGTCCCGCTACCAAACTTTTCTCAGATGGTCGTTTAGCAGACTGTACATAAATGGCAATATTATGCAAGCGGTAGCGCCCACCTTTAAGTTGGTATCGATGACGGCGTTCTAAAACCGCGTAGGTTTTACCTTCAAAATCGAGATAGTTTCCGGGTTGGGGTGTCCAATCAAGTTGCACTTTACCGAGTGACTCACGCGGATGCGTCAGAATCACCTCGGTTTGTAAAGAGTCTGGCTCCATAAGCTTATGTGATTTGATTTACATTATAAGGATGGTATCGCGATCGCTTTCTTTAGCTTACCGAATTTAGATTACAATTATTGATTCACTCTTTGCGTCCCTACGAATTAGGGCAACCAAAATTCAGGTAGGATAGATTTGCTCAAGGCACGCAAAGTTTGGTTGAGCGATCGCGCCACTTGGATATGCACTTCATCCTCTTCTACAGCTAAAATCTCAGATGGCTGACCTTTTCCCAAATAAGACACTACCAAATTTGCTGCCTCTAAACCAGTAACATAAGCCTTTTCCTGTGACCAAGAACCATGACGGTTCACAATCCAATCCCCACTCATAAACACATTCTCAAAACTTGTCTTAGCGGGCAACATATAACGATAGCTGCCAGGTGCAAAGTGAGTCACCGCTTGAGGTAGCCGAATTATACTGCTATCAATTATCTTTGCCTGCCGAAACGCTGGCACACAAGTTGCTAAATAACCCTGAACAATTGCTAAAATCTCCTCATCGCTCAAATTGAGAAACTGATTGGCGTGATAGAAATCAGCTTCAATCACTGTTCCCGGCTCATCTCGATATTCATCATGTAGAGCATTCAAATCAAAAAATGTCCAACCTGTACTTGCGTCGAATCCAAAACAAGCATTAGAAGGGCGAGGAATATCAATTTTGCGGTCAAACCATAGCCGCGTGGCTAAAACATCAATTGCTCCTAAATTGCTCAAATTACGGAATTCTTCACGACTTTGTAAACTAGGGCTAGTTGAGACAATTTTCTTCATCCCGGTGATTCCAACCGCAAAAATTACGGCATCTGCTTCAATTACTTCATCACCACAAACCACACCCTTGACTTGATTACTATCAACAATTAAGTCTGTAACCCGACGCTTAGGCAATACTCTCGCACCAGCTTTTTCAATACGTTCCACCCAAGGACGAAATATCTTTTCTCCCACAGTTCCCCGACACCAGACCACATCAAAATCGGGTTGATGAGCCAGAATAAAAAAGTAAAGCATCCCTAAAGTTGCGGCGGCTGAACACTGTTCGCCAGGGGCAAATAAGCCCACCAATAACATTGGTTCAAAAGCCTCGCGGTAAAGTCGTGCAGAAACGTTAAAGTCTTTGAACAATTCACGGGCAGTTACAAAGTCGTAACGCCGCCAAGCTGCATCAGAATTGTCAAAATCAACGACAGCATAAAGTAAAGGCAGGGCGCTGAGACGGTCAATTAGTGGCAATCGTTTAAACTGAGTGTAAAGAAAAGTTCCCAGTGGAGAGGGGAGTCGCGGTAAATCTTGAAAAATCGGTGATTCAACTTCCAAACCTGCTGGCGAATATTGCGAAGAACGAGTCCAAGTAGTAAAAGGATTAATTTCTAATTCATTGATTAGGGAAAAAATATTTTTGTAAGGATACCAGAACCCATGAATGCCAGCTTCAACAGATTTTCCGGCGGCTGTTTGCCAACCTGCCACCAATCCACCAGGATAGGGGCCTGCTTCGAGAAGTGTCACATCATAACCTTGTTTTGCCAAATGGTAGGTTGCTCCTAAACCAGCCCAACCAGCACCTACAACTACCACCCGTTTTTGTTGTAACCCTCCTACCATCGCAGCCTCCAATTGTTGCAGTCCATCAACTAATGTATACGAACTTGTGTTTCGATCGAGCAAGGGTTGTCATTATAGCGGTTTTCACTTGGATGCAATAGGGGCTTTGCTAGCACATTCCATCGAATTTAAAATAGTTATAGACTTTAAAAAAGGCTTAGGGAAAGCCGTTCAGTAAAAATCACTTGCGGTTAATGCTGAGTTAAGAGTATAACAGAAAACAGAATTGACTATTGATGAGGATAATCATAATGTCTCAATTAGCAAATGTAAAATCCAATCTAAATGACTTTGAATTACGAGATGGAATTTATTTTCCTAGCGACTATGAACAATTAACTAATACTCAACATAAAAAAACATGGGATGCAATTGGTAAAACATACTATGGTTCCCAAAAGATTGAAAAAATTGCAGCAACATCGCCCATTAAACAAGATTACACTCTGCTAACTGGCACGCCTGGAGGTACTTGGAACAAATTTCCGTTGAATAAATCTGTCGGTTCTATTCTGGAAATTGGTTCTGGTTATGGTCGCGCACCTTTACATCTCTCGAAAGCGAAAAATCTGAAATGTGAGAAATATTACGGAATTGATATTTCTGAACCTTTATTGCGGCGGCTAATCAAAGTTAAACAAGAATACAATTTTTTTCCAGAAGCTGAATTTAACTTGATTTGCACTTCTGCTGAAACATTGCCTTTAGAAGATAATTCTATAGATTTGGTAATTTCTAATTGCGTTTTTATGCATATTCCAGATGCCCAATTAAGAAATTTATTGGCTGATATCTCTCGTGTGCTAAAACCTGGTGGAATTTTTGTTTTTAATCATTCCTTTCACAATAAGTCTTGCCCTTCTCATATTATCCATAATTTTATCAGAAGGCTGAATCCATTTGTGAGAAATCCAGTTTATCTCAAACAATATTCATCTGCTGAAATAGAAGAAATGTTAGCTACTGCTGGGATGAAAGCGAAGTGTCCAGAATACATTGTCGAACCAACAGCAGAGTATGCAATTTTGCCGGAAACCATCAAAGGGATTCCCGTACCTTTTGCTAATGCTATCAACAGAAGTCTCAAGCCATCAGACAATTTAAAAGAAACTTTGGCTTACGGTTTTAGTGCTTACAGTACTCAACTGGACTGATTAAGAAACTATTTGGTTGTCAGAATTAACTGAATACAAATAATCTACAAAAGCACAACAATGTTGTGCTTTTATTTTTCAATAAATTCCTATGAACTCCAATCATTATCAGCAAATAATATGACTTCTAGTTATGGAAAATTCAAGGTTCACCAATAAAGATTAAATTCGCCAAAACTTGTACTTTGCTTAACTCGCGCACAAGACGTTGAGCTTGATGTTTATAAAGTGATATCGGCAACACTCTAGGCAAATCATTCATCCATTGCCTAGCGGTAGTGGAACTACATCCCGTAATCAAAACTATCTCTTCAGCACCATACATAATGGCATTTGTAGTCAGAGCTTTTTCAATCTGCACTTGCCAAAGGCGAGGCAGCATTTCACCCCATTCAATTCGCTGTAAACTACTGCTTGTGGCTAAAACAATCAAGCGATCGCCAGTATCAAGCTTAACATCATACCAGGGCATTAAAGAGTAATTGTCTTGCTGATATTTCTGGTAGAGAATCGGTACAACGCTGTAGCCAGATGCTATTTCAGATAAAAGCAATCCATTCAGGGTATCGCCATCTTCAATTTTGTATTCCGTCACCATGACTATTTGCTCATTCAAGTGAAACAAGCTCAGAACATTTTCTCCAAAAGCAGCACAAGCAAAGACTTCTGCCGACAAAGCTGCACCACATATAACTTGAGCGTAGGGAAACAAAGGGGCGACATTATCACTAAATTGGCGGTCTTGAGAGCGGATAATCAAGGTAGTGGCGGGGTTCATTGCATGAGCCATCAAACCAATTTCCAGATTTTCCATATTATCGTCCCCAACTAAAATGATGCTTTTGGCATGGGAGATATTCGCCTTCGTGAGTGCTTCGGGAGCATTACCAACGATAAGGGGCATATCGGGTAAAGTTTCTTGGTCGAGAGTGGTAGGATGAATTCCTACTAACGGCTGGTTGAGTTCTTGCAAAAGAGCAGCTACTTTCTGTCCCAAGCGATTTAAGCCAATAATTATCAGATGGTTGCGTTGTGGTATGGGAGGGCGGGAATTGAAAAAATGAAATCTTGAAGTGACGAGAGCATCAGTCAACAGTGCATATAATACTCCTACGAAAGCTTGACCTGTCAACGTTAGTCCCAGGCTAAACAACCGCAACCACCAAGGGATATCATCTGAGGGTTTTGATTGCGCTGCAAACTCAACACCGCCAAATAAATCTCCGTATCCTCCCAAGAGCAAAACTGCTGTTGCATAAAAAGCTTCTTGGATGGTGATGCCAGGATAATATAAGCGGTAAAGAACTATTCCAACAAACCACAGGATGAGTACAGTAATCGCATAGATTGTCGCAATTCGCCGGATTTGATTTTGGCTTTGGTAGTAAGATTGCCAAAATTGCACTATTTTTTTATCCTTGAGATTTTTCGCTGTGATGCCTTGAATAAACTGTTGCCACTGCCACTTTTGGTTATGAGATTGCCGACGTTGTTCAGAGAAAGCTAAATCGTATGCCACATCAATGTAAACTAGCGTGTCTCCTATCTGCACTTCTGCCTCTGGGTTCCAGCCAAACAATTCTTTGAGTGGTTTAGATGAAACAGATTTGTGACTCAAGATGCGGCGAGTTGTCAGATTGAGTCTATGTACTGGCTTGCCATTACACCAGCTATCCTTCGCTTGTACCTGGTGCTTTATCACTTGCAATAGTTGCCCTTCTAAAGTGAAATATCCAATAGCTTCAGAACCAAGGGCTGTCAGAGCGAAGGCGTGAGCTGAAAGATGAGTAGGTTCAAAAGCAACAAAATTACCGAGATTTTCCCACAAGAGTTTGTTGAAATTTTGTTTGTCAGAACGCACAATCAAGCGAACGTGCGGATTAAGACGGCGTGCTGCAAAGGCAGCTTCTATATTTATCCGCTCATTTCTAGTTACTAAAAGTATTGAACGACACTGCCTTATACCTGCCTGCTCTAAAACACTTGGCTGGCGGCAGTCTCCTACGATTAACTTTTCTAGTAAGTTAGGTATTTCTGGGACTTCCCAATGTTCGGGCTGCACATCCTCAATGGCACTGACTTTAACATCGTATTCCTTGAGGATTGCAACGGAATGTTGCCCTAAACTTTTGAGTCCGCATACTAAGAAAAGGTCTTGGGGTTTTTTTTGATTGCTGATAGGAAGGGAATGCACTTTCCGTTGACGGTAGCATTAGATACTGCTAACAGGATGTGTTTAATAGGGTTTTTACACTTCGGTAATTCCTAACAATACAATTTTACCAGTTGGTTTCAAGATGAGTATCAGATGATAATAAACCGTATCGAATTCTGATATTTGATACCCAACTGAAGGCGAATCTTGTTTAAAGTTTGGATAGTTTTTGGGATTTTCTTGATTGATTGTGATGTAATTTACCAACTTTTTCCAACATATTAAAGCCAAAGTTGGTAAATTAGGGATTAGTTGAGCTAATTTTTCCCTACGCAACTATGCCATTGGATTTATCGCCTCTTTGGATATCACTCAAAACTTCATTACTTGCCACATTTATTACCTTCTTTTTGGGTATCGCTGCTGCCTATTGGATGCTGGGATATCGTGGCAAAGGTAAATCGTTGATTGAGAGTATCTTGATTGCGCCTCTAATTTTACCGCCTACGGTTGTTGGGTTCTTGTTACTGCTATTTTTTGGCAAAAATGGCCCTGTAGGGAAATTCATGGGGGCTTTTGACTTCAGCATCGTCTTTACTTGGTATGGTGCAGCGATCGCAGCCACGGTAGTTTCTTTCCCTTTAATGTATAAAACTGCACTGGGAGCCTTTGAACAAATAGATGGTAATCTACTGCGAGTAGCTAGAACTCTTGGTGCAACTGAAACTACAATCTTTTGGCGCATCAGTTTACCCCTAGCACTACCCGGCATTGTCGCCGCCACCATGCTTGCTTTTGCCCGTGCTTTGGGAGAATTCGGTGCGACGTTGATGCTAGCTGGTAACATTCCCGGACAAACGCAGACAATTCCAATGGCGATTTATTTTGCTGTGGAAGCGGGAGCAATGAACGAGGCGTGGTTTTGGGCGATCGCGATTATGGTGATTTCTCTCTCTGGAATTATTGCAGCCAACTTATGGCAAGAATTGAGGGAAAAGGGGAGAGGAGAGGGGGCAGGGGGCAGGGAGCAGGGAGCAGGGGGAGAAATTCTCTACACCCCAGACTCTAACTTTGAATCTGGGGGATTGTTTGTCAATATTGAAAAAATACTTCCTAGCTTTGATTTAAAAGTTGCTTTCACCACTGACGATCAACCCTTGGGATTGTTAGGGGGTTCTGGAGCAGGTAAGAGCATGATTTTGCGCTGCCTTGCAGGGATAGAAACGCCCACAAATGGCCGCATAGTTTTAAATGACAGAGTACTGTTTGACTCGGAACAAGGAATTAATGTACCCAGCCGCGATCGCCGGATCGGTTTTTTAGTGCAGAATTATGCACTATTTCCGCACATGAGTGTGGCGCAAAATATCGCTTTCGGTTTGCCCAAAAAACTATCTGCTGGGAGTATTAGAGTGCAGGTGGAGGAGCAATTAATAGCGATGCAGTTGCAGGGATTAGGCGATCGCTATCCGCACCAACTTTCTGGAGGTCAACAACAACGGGTAGCTTTGGCAAGAGCATTAGCAAGTCAACCGGAAGCATTGCTCTTGGATGAGCCGTTTTCGGCACTTGATACACATCTGCGTAGTCAATTAGAACAGCAAATGACAGAAACTCTTGCTGGCTATCAAGGTGTGACTTTATTTGTCACCCATAATATGGAAGAAGCTTATCGGATTTGTCCGAATCTGTTGGTATTGGAGCATGGCAGAGCCGTTCATTATGGTAGCAAATACGATATTTTCCAGCATCCTGCTACTGTGAGTGTCGCCCAACTCACTGGATGCAAAAACTTCTCCCGTGCTGTTCTCCAATCATCACAACAGCTGGAAGCGATTGATTGGTGTTGTACTCTGCAAGTAATTGAGCCAGTCAAGAGCGAATTATCCCACGTCGGCATTCGTGCCCATCAGTTCATTTTTACCAACGACTCATCACAGGAAAATACCTTTCCCTGCTGGGTAGTACGAACAAGTGAAACGCCCCATCGAATGACATTGTTTCTCAAATTACATTCGGCTGGCAAGAATTCTCAAGATTACCATCTGCAAGCTGAAGTCTTCAAAGAAAAATGGGCGACAATGAAAGACCAGCCTTTTCCTTGGTATGTGCGTTTAGATCCGCTGCGCTTGATTTTGATGGAATAAACGCAGAGATACACATCGCGATCTCAATTCCACAAACATAAGCATTAGTTTAGACTTGCATCAACCGATAATTCTAGAAGTCCTTACTTCAAGCGCCCAGACCGAAAGAGCCTGAGCGCTTGAATATTAGGTTGCAGAGAAACTTCTGCTAGATTGTAATAGAATTATGCGGGCATCATCTGCATACTTCTGCAAGACTCTGCACACTTACGGCAAGCGACAGCACATTCCATCATTTTCGCATCATCGCTCATCATCTCACAGGCCATTGCAGTGCGATCGCACATTTCCGCGCAAAGCATACAAGTGCGTTCCATGAACTCAGAACCGCTCATCATCATGTTCATGCACATCATGCACATTTCAGAGCAATCGCGCATCATGCTCATCATGCTCATCATGTTCTTATCCATGTGCTGACCACCTTTACTCATGCAATGAGTCATGGTTTCCATGCACATTTTATGACAGTCCATACAAACATCCATGCAAGTCTGCATTTCTGGAGTCATGGTTTCAGTCATCATCATCATCATCATCGGAAATACCTCCTGATTTTTTGATGGATAAAATAGTGTCCCTGAAAGCACTACTCATCACATTAGTCTTATCCTTTTAAAGAGTCAATGGGGTTTTTAATGCAGAATTTTTAAGCCTACTATCCCGATATAATTACCGGAAAATTGAAGGAATTCTACACTAGTTTGGTGTTGTTTTTCTGGGAAATACTATACATTAAGGTTTAGAATCCCTCGGTTACAAGTGTGGTTTCCTTTGGCAAGTCAACTTTATATCGGGTATCAAAAGTTAAAGTTAAATTTAACTTGAAAATAATGTTATTGTTTTTAACAAATGAATGCCTAAACTAAGCATTTGTAAATTTACATTAACCTGTATTTTATTAACTTATATTAACTAGAAGATATATGTCCTGAAAAATTCGTAATTCATAATGGAATTTCAACTGCACTTCAAAAAAATTTCTCAAGAAAAATAATTTTCACAACTTACATAAGATATGATGTAGGTTATAGATTTGATTGCAATTTGAGTAAGCGATCGCTCGCTGCTTTTAATGTCTCAGGTCTTTTACTGAAGCAAAATCTGATTAACGAATGTCCCTTTTCTGGTTGGCTAAAAAAGCTGGAACCGGGAACTACAGCAACACCGATATCTTTAATCAGATGGTAAGTGAATTCAACATCTGTTTTATAGCCAAATTTGGAAATATCTGCAAGAACGTAATAGGCTCCTTTGGGAACGAAATAGGGAATTCCAACTCGGTCTAGAATTTGTAAAATGCTGTCTCGCTTTTGGTGATAAAGTTTGGCTAATTCTTCATAATAGGATGGTGGTAGTTGCATGGCGGCAACTCCGGCTCGTTGCAATGGTGCGGGTGCGCCAACGGTGAGAAAATCATGGACTTTGCGAATCGCCCCTGTCAATTCGGGGTTTGCCAGAATGTAGCCGACTCGCCATCCAGTGACGCTATAAGTTTTAGATAAACCGTTAATAGTAACGGTGCGTTCTTCCATACCGGGAAGGGTAGCTAGGGCAATATGTTGAGTGCCGTCATAGAGAATATGTTCATAGATTTCATCAGTGAACGCTAACACATCCCATTTTTGACAAAGTTCAGCAATTAGAGTGAGTTCTTCACGGCTGAAGACTTTACCTGTGGGATTATGGGGTGTGTTGATAATAATTGCTTTGGTATTGGCATTGAAAGCTTGACGCAACTGTGCTTCATCAAATGTCCAATGGGGAGGATGCAGCGTCACGTAGCGGGGTATAGCACCAGCTAAAATCGCATCGGGGCCGTAGTTTTCATAATATGGCTCAAATACAATTACTTCGTCACCGGGATCGACTGTCGCTAGCATTACAGATGCCATTGCTTCTGTGGAACCACAGGTAACGGTGATTTGGGTTTCGGGATCGATATCTAAACCGAGATACCAACGGACTTTGTTAGCGATCGCATGACGAAATGGGCGATCGCCCCAAGTGATGGCATACTGATTAACATCTGCCTCTATGGCTTGATATGCTGCCTGTTTCAACTCCAAGGGACAGGGAAAATCAGGGAACCCCTGCGCCAAATTCACCGCATCGTGTTGCAGTGCTACCCTGGTCATTTCTCGAATCACTGACTCTGTAAACTGTTCTGCCTTCGCTGATATTTTTTGCCGCCCAATTTTACTCACCCCTATACCTCCGTCGATCGTTATTGCCGTTATCCGAGAATTTCTGTAACCCAGACAAAAAGCATAATGTTGATAGATTTATCGTAGTATACTCAAATTTTTGATCTAGAGGAAGACGCAAGGGGGCAGAGGAGCAGGGGAGCAGGGGAGAAATTGCAGTAAGTTTTCCCCTCTGCCCCTCTGCCCCTCCGCCCCTCTGCCTCTTGTGCCCAATGTCCAATGCCCTTATTATCTATATACTTAATTATTGAGATTAATAGTCAATTATTGAAGTACCGATCCAGAATCATCATGAAATCTTTGCACCGTCCCGATCTGTATAGCTGGTCTAATTTCAATCCGGCAAGAAATATTGATTTCAATGGGATTGCCTGGATTCGCCCAGATGGCAATATCTTGATTGACCCAGTAGCCCTATCAAACCATGATTGGAATCATCTAAAATCCCTCGGCGGTGTGGTTTGGATTGTGCTGACGAATTCTGAGCATGTCAGGGCAAGTAAAGAAATTGCCGATCAAACCTATGCTAAGATTGCTGGCCCGATTGCAGAAAAAGACAGTTTTCCTATACCTTGCGATCGCTGGCTATCTGATGGTGAAGAATTTGTCCCAGGACTGGAGGTAATTGAACTCAATGGTTCTAAAACTCCCGGTGAGTTGGCTTTGTTACTGGAAGAGACAACTTTAATTACAGGGGATTTAGTTCGAGCACGTAAAGCAGGTAGCTTGACGATTTTACCAGATGACAAGCTGCTGAATCGAGAGGAGGCTGTTGCTTCGGTTCGCAGGTTGGCTCAACTGAGTCGGGTAGAAGCAGTGTTGGTGGGGGATGGTTGGCCAGTCTTTCGGGATGGACGCGATCGCTTAAAGGATCTTGTAGCGACGCTGTAGCTGTAAAAAATTAGGGTAGCACAGCTAGCTATGCTACCCTACAGGCGATTGTGGTTCAAATAGATCGAAAAGGCTCTCAGACGAAAATCAAACAACACCGTATCATGGTAGTTAGTAGCATTTCTGTCTGATACTTTCTTTTTTGCCATAAAAGAATATCAGGTAAGTAATATCCTGATTTCCTGACGGCAGAATGCGAAAGCTTTTACTGATTCACCTAGTTGGAGAACGCTGATGTCAAAGGAAAGAAAAAGTAATAAAGAAGCTAAAAAACCTAAAAAAGATCCTAAAGACAAAAAGGAGAAAAAAGAACCAGGCAAATAGAACGATTTAGGTTATCTTTAGCGAAGACCAAGAGTTGCACTTTCATAAATTGACAATATTTCGTCCAGTAGCATTGAGTAAGACAAGTTATTGTCAAAAATTTGTTCACCCTTGGTCAAGCTCCAAAATCTGATGATTTAGGTTGTGTGTGCAATGTCACGACGGGCTACGCCTACCCAACTTAATTAAGCAGGAGTAAACTTCAGCGAAACACCGTTCATGCAGTAGCGCTTCCCAGTGGGTGCAGGGCCATCATCAAAAACATGACCTAGATGACCACCACAGCGACTACAATGCACTTCAGTTCTGGTCATAAACAACGACTTGTCTACAGTAACGGCGATCGCACCTTCAATTGGATTAAAGAAGCTAGGCCAGCCAGTACCACTATTAAATTTGGTATCAGATGTAAACAGTGGTAGTTCACAGGCGGCACAATAATAAGTGCCTTGGTCGTATTCCTTATCCAATGGACTGGTGTGAGGGCGTTCAGTCCCATGTTTACGCAATACATTAAACTGTTCTGGCGTTAAAATCGTGCGCCACTCTGACTCTGGTTTGGTAACTTCAAATCCACTTTGAGAAGTTGTCATTGCTTGTGACCCCCAATTGATATACCTTGATAACAATGCTGTGCCGACTATGACTGCACCAGCCTGTAAAAAATAGCGTTTGTCCATATATCTATTATTTTCTATTTTCCGGTTCACTGGCTAATCAATTCCAGTACGGGATTCCCTACATGAATGACTATAATCAGCGATCGCTCTGAATTAGCCCTGATAAACTGATTAAAATTAGCTAAGAAACAACAAATTATTTTTCAGCCAAATACTAGGTGAGAATCCGATCTATTTCACCTGATTTTTGGACAATACAAGTATAGTTTTCAATTGGAGGATAACGATAGTCAATCATCATCTTCATCAGAGATGGTTGTGAGATCCTGAGTAGTCCCTTGTTTACCCTGACTCGTCAGAAATACAAATGTGCGATTGAGCCGCTTCACGCCACTTAGGGTAATCAGAGTCAGTAAGCCTCCCAATAATCCCATTTGCCATAGACCACAACCAATTGCAGCCCCCAACCCGGCCGCTGTCCAGACACAGGCGGCTGTAGTTAAACCCTTTACTTTTGGCGTTGCAGATTTTCTCGGAGACTCTTGTAAAATCAATCCGGCTCCAAGAAATCCAACCCCGGTAGCTACACCTTGAATTGTGCGACTCAGTGCATTGGTAGCAGCATAGGGACTCTCGCCCTCAGCCTGCAAAGGAATCATCACAAATAATGCTGCTCCCATACTCACGAGCATGAATGTTCTCATCCCTGCTGGTCTACCCCCTTGCTGACGGTTAAATCCAATCAAGCAACCAACCAGGAGCGCCAAAGACAATCTAAACGCTATATGTGGCCAATCGTTGGCAGCAATAAACATCGGCCCCATTGCCTTATTTCTCCTAGAGACAGAACAGAATTTTGCACCTATTGGCAGTGGGCTGGATGGCTACCCACTTTTGTCGCTGAAAACTTAAGCACAGCAAATCAATAGGTTTTTAGTATATTAAGGTTAATTTAACAAAAGGTTATGAGTAAGTAAATAAGTATACACAAAGCTACCATTGCTGGATTCTTCCTAGAGACAGAAAGGGGGTAGAGGAGCAGGGGAGCAGGGGAGCAGGGGAGAAGAGGGGCAGGCAAGAAGTTGCAGTAAGTTTTTCCCTCTGCACCTCTGCCTCTTGTACCTAATGCCAATACCCAACGCTAGCTTATTGAACACCGACTAATATACATTGGTCTGATAGGAATACCGGAGTTTCTGAAAAAACTTCTTGCTTACTTAAGTAGAATATGTGATACTCTACATCTATAAACAAAATACGGTAATTTTATCGCTTTACCGTAGTTTAAAAGGACAAGATTCATGCAGCTACTATGGTTCATCCCAACCCACGGCGACGGACGTTACCTTGCAACTGCTACAGGTGGAAGGGCAGTAAGCTTTCCCTATCTGCGGCAGATTGCCCAAGCGGTGGATGACCTTGGTTATACAGGGGCATTGCTGCCTACAGGCCGCTCTTGCGAAGATGCTTGGATTGTAGCGTCAACGTTGGTATCACTGACGCGACAGATGCGTTTTTTGGTAGCGATTCGTCCCGGCTTGGTATCACCTGGAGTAGCGGCGCGGATGGCGGCGACTTTCGATCGCCTCTCTGGGGGACGCTTGCTGATTAATGTCGTGACAGGTGGCGATCCCGTGGAATTAGCGGGAGATGGCTTGCATTTGGATCACGATCAGCGCTATGAATTAACAGATGAATTTTTGACAGTATGGCGAGCGATCGCTAGTGGAGAACAAGCCAATCTCCAAGGCGACTATCTTAATATCCAAGATGGGAAACTGCTGTTTCCACCTGTTCAAAAGCCATATCCGCCCTTGTGGTTTGGCGGTTCCTCTCCTGTTGCTCAAAAAATTGCTGCCAAGCACGTAGATGTCTATCTAACTTGGGGCGAACCACCGGCGCAAGTAGCTGAGAAGATTGCAGCAGTTCGGAGACTTGCTTTATCAGAAGGCCGGACTTTGCGGTTTGGGGTTCGTCTACATGTGATTGTGCGCGAAACCGAGAGTGAAGCTTGGGATGCGGCGAATGATTTGATTAAATATGTAGATGATGAGGCGATCGCTAAAGCCCAAAAAGCTTATGCCCGAATGGATTCAGTTGGACAACAGCGAATGACTCAATTACACCACGGTAATCGTGAGGCATTAGAGATTAGCCCGAACCTGTGGGCGGGAGTCGGTTTAGTGCGGGGTGGCGCAGGAACAGCCTTAGTCGGCGATCCCCAAACCGTAGCTGCCAGGATACTAGAATATGCAGATTTAGGTATTGAGTCCTTTATCCTCTCTGGCTATCCCCACCTAGAGGAAGCTTATCGAGTTGCAGAACTTCTATTTCCCCATCTGCCATTAGATAATTTACCCGCAGTGGAGAAGCAACACGTCTTAAGTCCATTCGGCGAAATTGTGGCAAATGAAGATTTCCCTAAGCAAAAGCCTCAAGAAAGAGCAACGTCCATATCCTAGTAATTAAGAACTAGGAGATTAACAGCAATGCTGCACCAACAAATCGACCAAAAAATCTCAGAAAAAGAAGCGTGGGCATTGCGTCGTCAGTTGGGAATACCTAACAATAAACGCTTGTGGGTGCTAGCTTGCATGGATGAACGTTTACCAGTGGAGAAAGCATTAGGAATTGGTGAAGGAGACGCTCATATTTTCCGTAATGCTGGGGGGTTAGTTACAGATGATGCAATTCGGTCAGCGATGTTAACTACACAGTTTTTTGGCACAAAAGAAATCATCGTCATTAATCATACCGAATGTGGCATGATGACAGCATCAGGAGACTTTCTCAGTGAGGTATTGCGAAATCAAGGTATTGATGTGGATCGAGTTAGTGTCGATCCTGCTTTGCCAGAATTGAAGCTACCAAAAGGCGTTTTTTCCAAATGGATCAAAACCTTTACCGATGTGGATGAAATCTGCACACAGCAAGTGCAATTACTGCGTAATTCTCCTTTAATTCCCCAAGATGTAGTTATTCATGGCTACATCTGGGAAGTAGAGAGTATGAGTTTGCGCCATCCTTACAAACGCCTGAGTGAGAAAGTCAACACAGCATCAGCTATGAATACCAAAACCACAAAACATACTGAACCCGTTTTAGAAATTGGGAGTTTAATTGAATGACAAATATTTTAGCGATCGCAGGTAGTCCAACCCACCCATCTAGAACCTATGGTGTTGTCGAATACACTGCCCAGCTGTTACAACAAGAAGGCTTGCATGTAGACATTATTTCAGTTCGAGATTTGCCTGCTGAAGATTTAGTTTTTGGACGATACGATAGCCCTGCTTTAGAACAGCCAAAAGAATTATTAGCAAAGGCAGATGGTGTGATTATTGCCACCCCAATTTACAAAGCTGCTTACACAGGAGTGCTAAAAACATTTCTAGATTTGCTGCCACAAAAATCATTAACAGGTAAACCCGTGTTACCAATTGCTCTGGGTGGAACGATCGCTCATTTATTGGCAATTGAATATGCCCTAAAACCTGTATTATCTGAATTAGGGGCACGGCACATACTAGCCACTATTTATGCAGTAGACAAACAAATTCAACGCCAAGCCGATAACAGCGTTCTGTTAGATGAGGAAATTGAGCAAAGACTCAAAGACGTTCTCAAGGAATTTGTTAAAGCTGTAGAATATGATGCCGCAGCGCCTCAAGAATTGGTTCATGCCAATTAAATAATTAAGTTTATACCTCCGTTTGCTTGTAGCAGAAGGGTAACTTTTACCCATCTGTTACTTTTTTTTAAAGTTAATCAGACGTACATAACTTTACTTTCATAAATTGCACTTTTCTTGCAATATTAAAATTATTTATAGACTACGCTCATACTTATCTCCCAACTTCTATAGTCTATTCAACTAACACCGCTATAATTTATTATTTTTTATAAAATATCTTGTATATATGCAAATTGTCTCCTAACTCTACCTGTAGTAGATGAGTGAAATTTACTCATCTACTACTTTCTCCACTTAAATTTCAAACTTTATTAGGACTTACGCACACTTTACAAATTCTTGGCGTCTTGGCGTCTTGGCGGTTCGAAAAATTAAGCTTTTGGGCGATTTTTGCGTAAGTCCTATTTATCAACAAATTCACAAAATTATAGGTTGGATAAGGCTAATACCTTAGAGGTTGTTTGAAAAGTGTTTCGCTGTGATTTTAGGCACTTATTGATCCCCCCTAACCCCCCTTAAAAAGGGGGGAACCGGAATCAAAGTCCCCCTTTTTAAGGGGGATTTAGGGGGATCTAAAACGTTTTGCTACCAAGAAGAGAACTTTTCAAACATCCTCTTACAGCAGTTTTCATATATTTGAATTACACCTGTGTTGGCGCAACCAGCCGTAGGAATCGCTTTTCATATTAAAGCCACCGTATATTAATGGCAATGCGCTTTTTTGGTCAGGTTAGCCAGTAAATTAGAAGTAGGGCGTAAAAAAATAAACTCAATGAAAGCGATGTCTAACGACAAGCCGCAAGGCGTCTGCGCTTCTGAACTTGCATCTATCGTCGGTGAAGAAAATGCTATTAGCCTTTGGGAAAATATCGAACTCAGTCAGCAAAAACGTATTCAACAGGCTATAGCTTCTGGAAATTCACCCAGTTGTATTGTCTATCCCCGCAGCCAAGAACAGCTAGCCGCAGTCATTACCAAGGCTCACGCAAATAACTGGCGCGTCCTTCCCTGTGGTAGTGGCAGTAAACTTAGTTGGGGTGGTTTAGCAAAAAGTATTGATGTTGTAGTTAGTACAGAACGCATCAACCAACTGATTGAACACGCTGTTGGTGATTTAACTGTCACAGTAGAAGCTGGGATGAAGTTCTCTGATTTGCAAGCACTTTTGGCAAAATCGCGGCAATTTCTTGCCCTTGACCCCACAGCACCAGAGTCAGCAACCATTGGCGGTATTGTTGCCACAGGTGATACAGGTTCTCTGCGGCAACGTTATGGCAGTGTACGCGACCAGTTACTAGGTATTACCTTTGTCCGTGCTGATGGAGAAATCGCCAAAGCTGGGGGAAGAGTAGTTAAAAATGTCGCCGGATATGACTTAATGAAGTTGCTTACGGGGTCTTATGGCACATTAGGCTTTATTAGTCAACTAACTTTTCGCCTGTATCCGCTAGCAGAGGCATCGGGGACGGTGGTACTAACTGGAAAAGCTGAGGCTGTCTCTCAAGCGGCTGATGTCCTTCGAGGTTCGGCGTTAACACCAGTTCAGGCTGATTTACTATCGACTAAATTGGTGTCTAGCTTAGGTTTGGGTGAAGGACTGGGATTAATTGCTCGCTTTCAAAGTATTAGTGAGAGTGTTAAGGAACAATCAAACCGAGTTTTGGAAGTTGGGCAAAAGTTGGGCTTAGATGGGGCAATTTTTGCTGATGGTGATGAAGCTAATCTATGGCAGAGATTGCAAGAACGAATACATACTACTGCTATAGAATCGGTAATTACCTGCAAAATAGGAGTGTTACCTACTGCTGCTGTGGAGATTTTGACTCAGGTGGAGTTGGGTTTAATTCATATTAGTAGTGGTTTAGGTTTGTTACAATTAGAGAGTAAAAATCAAGTTTTGAAAATCCGCGATGAGCTAGGCTCTGCTGGTAGCGATGCCTACGGCGGGCTGCGCCTACGCACTCAAGCGAATAAAGGTTTTTTAACAATTCTGTCAGCACCAGTTGGGGTTAAAGAACAAATAGATGTTTGGGGTTATACGGGGAATGCTTTGCCGTTGATGCGCCGTATTAAGGAACAGTTTGATAGTAAGAATATTTTAAGTCCTGGTCGGTTTGTGGGTGGAATTTAGTTTTAAGAAAACGAACCGCCAAGGACGCAAAGGACGCAAAGGAAGAGGGGAAAAAGAGAAATATGCAAGTTTCCGAAAATTCTGTTAATAATACGGCTAGTTTAAAGAATTTGAAGGGCTTTGATGAGAGTCATCCGCCTGACCCGAAGTTAATTGATAGTTGTGTACATTGTGGATTTTGTCTTTCGACTTGTCCTAGTTATCGGGTGTTGGGTAAGGAGATGGATTCTCCTAGAGGACGCATCTATTTAATGGATGCAATTAATGAGGGTGAAATTGCCCTCAATACGGCAACAGTAGAACATTTTGATTCTTGTTTGGGGTGTCTTGCTTGTGTGAGTACTTGTCCTTCTGGCGTGCAGTATGACAAGTTAATTTCTGCAACTCGTCATCAAGTTGAACGAAATTATCCCCGCAGTTTACCAGATCGATTTTTTCGTCAACTAATATTTTCTTTGTTTCCTTACCCCAATCTTTTACGGGTTTTATTAGTTCCGTTATTGGTTTATCAAAAGTTAGGATTTGCCAAATTCTTTCGCGCTACGGGTTTACTGAATAAAATATCGCCCCGTTTGGCAGCAATGGAATCAATTCTGCCAGAAATTACTCTCAAATCTTTTCAAGATAATTTGCCTACTGTGATTCCCGCTAAAGGTGAGAAGCGATACCGAGTTGGGGTAATTTTAGGTTGCGTGCAACGGCTGTTTTTCTCTCCCGTAAATGAAGCGACAGTGCGCGTTTTAACAGCGAATGGTTGTGAAGTTGTGATTCCCAAATCTCAAGGTTGTTGTGCGGCGCTTCCCGAACACCAAGGACAAACAGAACAGGCGAAAGCTTTAGCAAGACAGATGATTGATAGTTTTGCCAAGACAGATGTCGATTTTGTAATTATCAATGCTGCTGGTTGCGGTCATACTTTGAAAGAATACGGCCACATTTTAGAAAGTGACCCAGAATATCGAGAAAAGGCGAAGGATTTTGCGGCTAAGGTTAAAGATGCTCAAGAGTTTTTGGCAACTGTTGGGTTAACAGCAAAACTTTCACCGTTGACTGATAAACCATTGAATTTAGTTTATCAAGATGCTTGTCATTTATTGCATGGACAAAAGATTAGCGTGCAACCGCGTCAGGTGTTGCGGCAAATTCCAGGGGTGAAGTTGAGAGAACCAATAGACGCGGCTTTATGTTGTGGCAGTGCTGGGGTTTATAATATGCTGCAACCGGAAGTTGCTGAAGAATTGGGTCGGCAAAAAGTAGAGAATTTGTTGAATACTGGTGCTGAATTAATTGCTTCTGCTAATCCGGGGTGTACTTTGCAAATTACTAAGCATTTGCAGTCGCAAGGTAAGAAGATTTCAGTTATTCACCCGATGGAGTTGTTAGATTATTCGATTCGCGGTGAGAAATTGAAATTGTAGACGTTTGCTAGCTGCGTTGTGCATTTACTTTTGTCCTCTCTTGGTAAAGGCAGAATGTCCCAGATATGCTTTACCCACCCTAACCCTCTCCTTGTAAAGGCTACGGTGTACACACATCTTTCTAGAAAACCAAAATCGTCGTAGATCCCCCTAAATCCCCCTTAAAAAGGGGGACTTTGAGAGCTTTTTGCCCCCCTTTTTAAGGGGGGTTGGGGGGATCAAAAGGTTGTGGTGCAACTCTAGAAGACTTGTGTGTACACCGTAGCCTTGTAAAGGGGAGGGAACTAGATTTTCTGGTTTCCACCCTTTACAAGGGGGGATTAAGGGGGGTAATTCGACTTATGTGTACACCATCGCTTGGTAAGGGGAGGGGCAGTTTTGGCTTTAGACAAAACCGGGGTGGGATGACGCGGTGAGTAACCGTAAGTGAATGAACTCAATATCAGGGATTGATAAGGGTTTCGCGTTAAATTGACACCAATACACAGCTGTGAACCCCTACTATTGGGATATTTTTTATTGGAAGTCTCTTAATCAGCTAGCTTAAAGACTTTTTTCCGAAATAGCCGCTTTATCGTCTGTATAATCACTGAAATGGGCAAGAGCGTCAAGCTGATTTCGGGTAATTTGTGATGAAACTAGATTTAGTCAGGTTTTTTCAAGCTTGCAACCCCAGTAAGACTCTGGTTGTGAGCAAACCGGAGGATAGACAATATTATATTGATTTCTCTAAAGTGCGTGGTGCAAAAATTATTGAGGAACTTGGGCGAACTATCACCCGCCTTTCACCTGAGCAGCCTACTTGTCAATTGTTTACCGGACATATCGGTTGTGGTAAATCCACTGAGTTACTGCGGCTAAAGGCAGAGGTAGAGCAGCAGGGATTTCATGTGGTTTATTTCGAGTCTAGCCAAAGCCTGGATATGGCTGATATTGATGTTACAGATATTTTATTAGCAGTAGCTCGTGAGGTGAGTCAAAGTCTGGAAGCAATCAAAATTAACCTGAAGCCAGGATACTTTAAAAATCTATTTACGGAAATTTCTGAGTTTTTGCAAACGCCGTTAGACATTGGGGTGGAGGCTGAATTATCTGTAGGTATTGCCAAGATTACCGCCAAAACTAAAGATAGTCCCAAACTTCGCGGTCAGTTACGGCAATATTTAGAACCGCGCACCAATGGCATTTTAGAATCAATTAACAAAGAATTGCTCAAGCCTGCTAGAGAAAAACTCAAGCAGCAGGGTAAAAAAGGACTGGTGGTAATTATAGATAATCTCGACAGAGTAGATAATTCTCAGAAACCTTCCGGTCATTACCAGCCAGAATATCTCTTTGTGGAACGGGGCGAACAGTTAAACCAGCTAAATTGTCATGTTGTTTATACTATTCCGTTAGTGTTGATTTTTTCCAACGCTTTAGGCAGGTTAACAAATCGCTTTGGCGTAGACCCCAAGGTTTTGCCGATGGTTCCTGTGCAATTACAAGATGGTTCGCAATTTTCACAAGGAATCACGCTGCTGCAACAGATGGTCATGGCGAGGGCTTTTCCTGGTGTCAGTTGGGAACAAAGTCGGAATTTAATTACTGAGGTTTTTGATAGTCCTGATACTTTAGAGCGACTTTGCCAAGTTAGCGGTGGTCATTTGCGTAATTTGTTGATGTTATTGTTTCGCTGTCTTCAGCAAGAAGACCCGCCTTTGTCGCAAGAGTGCGTAAATAGAGTGATTAAACAACGCCGCAATGAGCTAACTTTGGCAATTACGCCCGATGAATGGGAATTACTACGTGAGGTGGCGCAAGAGAAAAACCTGA
The DNA here is from genome assembly GCF_056620565.1 of Nostoc sp. LEGE 12454. NCBI lineage: Bacteria > Bacillati > Cyanobacteriota > Cyanophyceae > Nostocales > Nostocaceae > Nostoc > Nostoc sp. LEGE 12454. The sequence goes on along the minus strand of NZ_JBWQXL010000016.1, from coordinate 4,488 downwards.
GAGGTCATGAAAGATACGAACTTTTGCTCCGCAGTATGTTTGTATTTGAATACCGAAATGAAGATGGTTCGTGGTTTGATATCAATCCGATTTTGGCACAAGCCAAGGAATTTAGGTTATAAATCGGCTGTAGAGGCGTAGAGTTTTACGCCCTTAACTATCAGGTATTTTGTAAAATGGCACAACGTTAGCGGTATCAAAAAGTGCGGGAGCTAGATCGGCAAGTGTGGGAGCTAAATCGACAAGTACGGGAGCTATATCAGCAAGTGCGGGAGCTAGATCGACAAGTGCGGGAGCTAGATCGACAAGTGTGGGAGCTAGATCAACAAGTGTGGGAGCTAGATCGACAAGTGTGGGAGCTAGATCGACAAGTGCGGGAGCTATGTCAGCAAGTGCGGGAGCTATGTCAGCAAGTGCGGGAGCCGTTTCAACAAGTGCGGGAGCCGTGTCAGTTGTCATCTTCACAACTACAGCTTTTTACAACTAGCAGAAATTGTCCGTCGTCTTTCCTGCCTCCTGCCTCACTTCTCTACGAGAGGCTGCGCCAACGACTACGCTCAGTAACCACCTGCCCTCCTGCCTCACTTCTCTACGAGAGGCTGCGCCAACGACTACGCTCAGTGACCACCTACCTCAAAACCCGTAGCTTTGTACTTCATGCAAAAGAAAACTGCTGTATGTTATGAGTAATCAGCAAGAACCGGAAAATTTAGCCTTTGATAATGAGAGTTCATTACAAACTTTAGTCAGAGCAATTACCTTTTCTCAAGGGCAATTTTCGCTGATTTTGCTGCGCTGTAACTATGCTGCTTTACGTCAGCGTATGGTAGAACGCCTGCACCAATTAACTCCTGTACCCATACGCGAAATTACTTTACCTGCATCAGTTGAAACGCTTTACACAAATATTCGCGAACAACTGGGAGATGAACAGCCACCTGCATTAATGATTTTTGGTTTGGAGTCGATTAAAGATATTGATAAGGTTTTGACTTCAGCTAACCAAGTACGGGAGGAGTTTAGAAAGAACTTCCCGTTTCCGATATTGTTGTGGGTTAATGATTTAGTTCTACAAAAATTTATTCGATTAGCAACTGATTTAGAAAATTGGGCAACTATCACTGAATTTGAAAACCCTACCGATGAGTTAGTCAACTTCCTTCAGCAAAAAAGCGATGAAATCTTTGCTGGTGATGTCACGCCGAATCCCCAAATGTGCCGGGAACTAGAAACTGCTCGTCAAGATTTGCAAAACCGTCAAGAGGTATTAGAGCCAGCACTGCAAGCAAGTTTAGAATTTGTGCTTGGTTTAAATGATTATCTACATGATGAGATAGATTCTGCTTTAACACATTATCAACAAAGCTTGGGGTTCTGGCGACAAAGTAATTATTTAGAGCGACAAGGTATATTACTCGTTAATATTGCTTCAGTTTATAACCGCCAAGCTGAAAAAAATCAGACAGAAAATCAACGCTATTGGCAAGAGTCTAGAAATTACTTTCAGCAAGCTATTGAAATTTTTGAACAAGCACAACGTTCAGATTTAGTTGCAAAACATATTACTAAACTGGGTGAAGTGCTACGACGTTTACAAGCATGGTCAGAGTTGCAAAGCCTTGTGGAAAAATCTCTGCCGCTACATCAAAATTATGGCACGCCGTTGCAGTTGGCTAAAGATTATGGTTTTTTGGCAGAAGTAGCCTTAGAGCAATCACGTTGGAATGAAGCTCATCAACTCGCAGGGCAAGCATTAAAAATATTAGCTGACATCCCTAATCTTCAATCAGATGAATTGGGATTGCATCGGTTTATTTTAGCAAAATCACAACAGGGTTTAGGTCAATATCAAGTAGCGATTAATAGTTTAAAAGCTGCAAAGCTGGAAAGTAATCATCAGTACAACCCACAATTATATATATCTATATTAGAAAGGTTGCGTTTACTCTACTTTGAACAAGGCGAATATCTGAAAGCTTTTCATATTAAGCAAGAACAATTACAAATTGAACAACAGTATGGTTTCCGCGCTTTTGTTGGTGCATCTTATCTCAATCCGCAGCGACAGGCAATTAATTCTGCACAGTTGCAGGTAGAAAATTCTGAAACAATTGCTCAAGAAATTGCCGCTTCTGGTCGGGGGCAAGATGTGAAGCGGTTGCGAGAAAGAATTGGTGGGACTGAGCATAAATTGACTGTAATTCATGGTCAGTCAGGAGTGGGTAAAAGCTCGATTTTGCAGGGTGGATTAATCCCGGCGTTGCAACAGCAAGCAATTGGAGAGCGAGATGCTTTACCTGTTTTGTTGCGAGTTTATACAGATTGGGTGGGGATGTTGGGGCAGAGTTTAGCTAAGGCTTTTGAGGAAGTCAGAGGTAATAAATTGTTTGCTAATCTTGATTCTTCAACAGCTATTTTAGAACAATTACGGAGAAATGCTGACCGAAATTTGTTGACGGTTTTAATGTTTGACCAGTTTGAGGAGTTTTTCTTTGTTTATCCAGACCAAGGTCAACGACGAGCATTTTATGAGTTTTTGCGAGTTTGTCTAGATATTCCTTTTGTTAAGATAATTTTGTCTTTGCGGGAAGATTATTTACATTATTTATTAGAATTAGACCGTCTGTTTAATTTGACTGCAATTAATAATAATATTCTTGATAAAAATATTCGTTATTACTTAGGTAATTTTTCTCCAGCAGATGCTAACTAAGGCTGTGGTGCAGAGTTTAACAGAACGTTCTCAATTTTATCTTGAGCCTGCGCTCATCGATCAATTAGTGCAAGATTTAGCAGGTGATTTGGGGGAGGTACGCCCAATTGAGTTACAAATTGTGGGGACGCAATTGCAAACTGAGAAAATTACAACTTTAGATAAGTATTGTCAATTTGGTACGAAAGAAAAACTGGTTGAGCGATTTTTAGAAGAAGTCATCCATGATTGTGGTGCGGAGAATGAACAGGTTGCACGACTGGTTTTATATTTACTCACAGATGAAAATGGGACTCGTCCCCTGAAGACTCGTGCTGAGTTAGCAGCAGATTTGGCAGCAGAAGCCGATAAACTAGATTTGGTGTTAGAGATTTTTGTGGCATCGAGGTTAGTGTTGCTATTACCAGAATCTCCGGCTGACCGTTATCAATTGGTTCATGATTACCTTGTGTCGTTCATTCGCCAACAACAGGGCAATGAAATATTAGCAGAACTAGCTAGAGAGCGAGAACAACGCTTGCAAGCAGAAGAGAAGCTGAAGCTTGAACAAGATGCAAGGCAGATATTAGTTGATGCTCAACAAGAAGCCAAGCGACAAATTCGCCAAGGACAGATGCAGTTGAGGGTGAGTTCTGGTTTAGCGGTATGTCTATTATTATTTGCAGGCATATTATCCTTATATGCATTGAGTCAAATTCAAGTGGCTAAAAAAGCTGATGATAAAAAGCAACAAGCAGAAAAGACAGTTAAAACGGCTGAAACTAAATACAATTTAGTAACTCAACGTTTGCAAGCTACACAGAAGAAACAGGCAGAAATACAGAATATAGCGCAAAAATTAGAAACTAAAAAGAATGATGCAGAGAAAAAGTTTGAAGTAGCAAAAGTAGAAACTAAAAAGGCAAAGGAAAGCCTGCGTACTGCTAAAGCAGACTTGGATAAAGTAAATGAGCAAACAGGTGGACTACAAAAGCTACAACAGAAAAATGCCCAAGCCCAGGAAAGAATTAAAACGGCAAGCGAAAATATAAAAGCTGCTCAAGTAAAATTACAACAAGCAGCGACAAAACAACAGCAAGCAGAATCTCAAGCTCAACAAGCCCAAAGCACCCTCAACCAAGCGCAAGCAAAACTTGCACAAGCACAGAAAGCAACAGAAGGAGCAGAGACAGCACAAAAAGAATCACAAAAGGGAACGGAATTAGAACGGGCAGGTGTTAATGCTTTAAGACAGTTTGAGTATGTTGAGTTAGAATCACTGGTGGCAGCAGTGCAGAGTGGGAAAGAGTTAAAATCTTTGGTAAAAGATGGTCGCCCTTTAGAAAAATATCCAGCTATCAGCCCTATTTTGGCTTTGAATACTATTCTCGATAAAATTAAAGAACGTAACCAGTTTCAAGGGCATCAAAGCTTAGTCAGAAGTGTGAGTTTCAGCCCGGACGGTAAAACCATCGCCACGGCATCATCTGACAACACAGCGCGGTTGTGGACGCTCAACGGGCAACTGCTACAAGAATTCAAAGGGCATCAAGGCGAAATCAACAGTGTGAGTTTCAGCCCGGACGGTAAAACCATCGCCACGGCATCATCTGACAACACAGCGCGGTTGTGGACGCTCAACGGGCAACTGCTACAAGAATTCAAAGGACATCAAAGCTTAGTCAGAAGTGTGAGTTTCAGCCCGGACGGTAAAACCATCGCCACGGCATCATCTGACAACACAGCGCGGTTGTGGACGCTCAACGGGCAACTGCTACAAGAATTCAAAGGGCATC